>NZ_JASCPQ010000004.1:0-149870 GCF_029959305.1 Pseudomonas sp. PS01297 | reverse complement strand
ATCGCGAGGCAAGCTCGCTCCTACAGAGAACGGATGGTGATCGATAATCGCACAGTAATATCAGTCATGTCATGAGAGCTTAACTGTCTGATAAATAAGAAAATATTAGTATTTTTAGAAGTTTAATAGAGACGTTTTGCCCTGTGCTGTCCCGGCCCTCATCTTGTCTATGGATCCATTAACGGGTTGACTAGCGGCCAGGTGATGTCCGGGGTCTCGCCCCTGACCGTTACCCATAAAAACTACAAAAAGGGTCTCGTCATGAAAGCCTTCGCAAGGGCAAAGAACCGCCTGGGTTCTGCATGCTTTATGTCTGTGAGTCACGCCGTGTTGTGCGGCTCTTTTGCTTCGGTGATGTCCGGGCAGGAGGCACGCGCATGGCTATCGATCTGAAAACCACTGTCGACACTGGCCCGATGAGTTCTTTCCAATGGCTCGCCATCGGAATCTGCATTGTGCTCAATATGATCGACGGCTTCGATGTGCTGGTGATGGCTTTCACCGCCGCCTCTGTATCAGTCGAGTGGGCGTTGAGCGGGGCGCAAATCGGCATGCTGCTCAGCGCCGGTTTGTTCGGAATGGCCGCCGGTTCTCTGTTTATCGCCCCCTGGGCGGACCGCATCGGTCGCCGTCCATTGATCCTGCTGTGCCTGGTGGTTTCTGGCGTTGGCATGTTGCTCTCGTCGATGAGCCAGTCGCCCACTCAGTTGGCGCTGCTGCGCGGCCTGACCGGGCTGGGTATCGGCGGCATTCTGGCCAGCAGTAACGTGATTGCCAGTGAGTACGCGAGCAAGCGCTGGCGCGGTCTGGCGGTGAGCTTGCAGTCCACCGGTTATGCCCTGGGCGCCACGCTCGGCGGCCTGATCGCCGTGTGGTTGTTGTCGCATTGGGGATGGCGTTCGGTGTTTCTGTTTGGCGGCATCGTGACCTTTGCGGTTATCCCGCTGGTGCTGCTGTGGTTGCCGGAGTCACTGGACTTTCTGTTGGCCCGTCGCCCGGCAACGGCCTTGCAACGTATCAACCGTCTGGCCCAGCGCATGGGGCAACCGACCTTGAGCCAAATGCCGCCCGTGGTGGCGAGCGTGGCAGGCGAGGGCAAGGGCTTTACCAAGCTGCTGACGCCAGCACTGCGCCGCACCACGTTGTTGATCTGGACGCTGTTCTTCCTGGTGATGTTCGGCTTCTACTTCGTGATGAGCTGGACGCCCAAGTTGCTGGTGTCTGCCGGGCTTTCTGCGCAGCAAGGGATCACCGGCGGCGTGTTGTTGAGCGTGGGCGGGATCTTTGGCGCCGCGCTGGTCGGTGGTTTGGCCTCGCGCTGGCCGCTGACACGGGTGTTGTCGCTGTTCATGCTGGTGACGGCGGGCTTGTTGGTGCTGTTTGTCGGCTCGGCTTCTTCGGTCATGGCGGCGCTGGGCCTGGGCCTGTTGATCGGGATGTTCTCCAACGGTTGCGTGGCCGGGTTGTATGCGCTGTCGCCGATCGTCTATGACGCCTCGGTGCGCACCACGGGCGTGGGCTGGGGCATCGGGATTGGCCGGATCGGCGCGATCCTCTCGCCCATCGTGGCCGGTTTTCTGCTCGATGGCGGCTGGCAACCGCTGCACTTGTACGGGGTGTTCGCCATCGTATTCGTGATCGCAGCAGGCTGTTTGCTGCTGCTCAAACCGGGCGCTCCTGCCGCGCAGCCGGTGCTTTCGGCAGCCTGATTTCGGGCGCTGATTAATGCCCGGCCCTGGCCGGGCACATTCCACACGTACACCTCAACCAGAGCTGGGCGGGCTTTTTCAGCTGCGGGGAGCGGCTGCGTCCAAAAAACGGAGAACAATAATAATGAAGAACACCATTGGCTTGCTGTCGTTGACCTTGTGCGCCCCTGTCATGGCGCAGGATCAAGGCTTTTTTGAAGATTCCAGCACGGATCTGCTGCTGCGCAACTACTACTTCAACCGCGACTTTCGCGACCCTGGTGCGACCAAAAGCAAGGTCGATGAGTGGGCGCAAGGCTTTATCCTCAAGTTCAGTTCGGGCTTTACCCCAGGCGTCGTCGGGTTCGGGGTGGATGGCATTGCCATGCTCGGCGTCAAGCTCGACAGCAGCCGCGAGGCCAGTGGTTCGGAGCTGCTGCCGGTGCGCAGCAATGGGCGCGCCGCAGACAATTTCAGCCGTGCCGGGGTGGCGGCAAAAATGCGCTTCTCGGCCACTGAAATCAAAGTCGGTGAATTGATGCCGGACGTGCCGGTACTGCGCTATGACGACGGTCGTCTGCTCCCGCAAACCTTTCGCGGGGCGATGCTGGTGTCCAAAGAAATCGAAGGGCTGGCGGTACAGGCCGGTCAATACCGCAAGGTCAGCCTGCGTAACTCTTCGGACATGCAAGAGCTGTCGACGTGGGCGGCACCGGGCGTGACGTCTGACCGTTTTAACTATGCCGGGGCAGACTATCGCTTCAACGAGCAGCGTACCCAGGTAGGTGTCTGGCATTCGCAACTCAAAGACATCTACCAGCAGAGCTACTTCAACCTGCTGCACAAGCAGCCGGTGGGCGACTGGGTATTGGGTGCCAACCTGGGCTACTTTATCGACAAGGATGACGGCAGCGCGCGCATCGGCAACGTCAGCAGCCGCACGGCGTACGGCCTGTTTTCCGCCGCGACGGGCGGGCACACGCTGTACCTCGGTTTGCAGAAAGTGAGCGGCGACACCAGCTGGATGTCGGTGTATGGCAGCAGCGGGCGAACCCTGGGCAACGACATGTTCAACGGCAACTTCAGCAACGCGGACGAGCGTTCGTGGCAAGCGCGTTACGACTACAACTTTGCCGCCATGGGCGTGCCGGGCTTATTGGCAATGGTGCGATATGGTCACGGCGACAATGCCACCACCAAGCAAGGCACCAACGGCAAGGAATGGGAGCGCGATACCGAGATCGGATACACCGTTCAGAGTGGCAGCTTCAAAAACCTCAGCCTGCGGGTCAACAACTCGACCAGCCGGCGCACGTTCAACAGCGACTTTGACCAAACCCGCGTAATCATCAGCTACCCGTTGTCGATGTAATACCCCGGTACTCAACCCGCCCTGTAGGAGCGAGCTTGTCTCGCGATCTGTTGATGTTGAAAAGATCGCGAGGCAAGCTCGCTCCTACAGGGTTTTGAGGTCGATCTGGGCTACTATGTCGGCCCCCTGTTTTTTGGAAGTCGCCTGGATGAGCAAGCCCGGCCAACTGGTGCTGATCGCACTGCGCAAAATGATTGCCTCGGGCGAGCTGGCCGCAGGCGAACGTCTGATGGAAATCCCTACCGCTGAACTGTTCGGTGTCTCACGCATGCCCGTGCGCATGGCGTTTCGTACGCTGGAGCAGGAAGGCTTGCTGGTGCGTTTTGGCGGTCGCGGGTTTCAGGTGCGCTCGGTCAGTGCCAATGACATCGCCGGTGCGGTCGAGGTGCGCGGGGTGCTTGAAGGGTTGGCGGCGCGTCTGACTGCTGAGCGCGGGCTTTCGCCAGAAGGTCGGGCAGCCCTTGAACTGTGTCTGCTGCAAGGCGATGAACTGTTCGATAAAGGCTTTGTGACCGAAGATGACCTTGAGGCCTATCACGACCTCAACATGCGCTTTCATCAGGTGATTATTGAGGGCAGCCACAACCCGGCAATTGCCGATGCGCTGGCGCGCAATGATCATTTACCGTTTGCGTCGGTGACGGCCCTGGCGGTTGATCGAAAAGACATGGCCCGCGAGTATCGACGCTTCAATTACGCGCACATGCAGCACCATTCGGTGTTCGATGCGCTGGTCAATGGCCAGGGTGCTCGCGCTGAAGCCATGATGCGCGAGCACGCCAATGCCACGTTGCGCTATGCCGAGATTTTCAGCTCGGCAGTGGCCAGTGAGCGGATGCGGGTGATTCTGCGCGCCGACTAGATATCCAGCACCAGCAGCGGCGATTTCGAGCGTGAGCAGCACGGCGTGAACTGGTTGTTGCACGCCTGTTCCTCTTCGGTCAGGAACATGTCGCGGTGGTCGGGTATGCCCTCCAGCACGTTGGTCAGGCAGGTGCCGCACACGCCTTGTTCGCACGACATGGGGATGTCGATGCCATGGCTTTCCAGCACCGCCACCACGGTTTTATCGGCCGGGATCTCGATGATCTGGCCGCTGCTCGCGACTTTGACGCTAAAGCTGCCATCGTGGCTGCTGTCGATGGCTGCGGCGGCGAAGTATTCGCGGTGCAAGCGGTCTTCTGCCCACCCTTGGACGCGAGCACTGTCCAGCACGTGTTGCATAAAACCAGCCGGGCCGCACACGTAGAGGTGCAGGTCAGGTTGCGGATTGGCCAGCACTTGGGCGGCGTTCATGAGCGTCTCGGGTTGTTCATCAAAATGCACAAATACCTGGTCCGCGAACGCTGACTGACGAATGCGCTCCACAAAGGCCGCGCGGTCGCTGGAGCGGGCGCAGTAGTGCATCTCGAAGTCGGCATTGCTGTGGGCCAGGCGCTCGGCCATGCACAAAATCGGCGTGATACCGATGCCACCCGCAAACAACAGGCTACGTCGGGCTTCGTGGGCCAGCGGGAACAAGTTGCGCGGCTCGCTGATCTGCAGGCGATCGCCGGTATTGATCTGCTCGTGCAGGTGCTGAGAGCCGCCGCGTGAGGCCGGGTCCTTGAGCACGCCAATCAGGTAGCGATGGCGTTCATCCGGGTGATTGCACAGTGAGTACTGGCGAATCAGCCCGTCGGGCAAATGCACGTCAATGTGCGACCCGGCGCTGAAAGCGGGCAGGGGGCTTTCATCTATGCGGGCCAGTTCATAACTGCAAATCCCATGGGCTTCGGTTTTGCGCGAAACAACCTGAACTTCAATCATGGCTGGATCCTCACCACGCTTTCGGCGGGCTCGCGCTCGCTGGCGATGATGCGTTCCAGGACGCGACGCGACTGCACGCCGCCCGAGTCGATATTGAGCTTGAGCAAGGCGCGATGCGGGTGATCCAGCAGGTTTTGTTGCTGGCGTTCGAGCATTTCAAGGTCTTCGCTGAAAATCTTGCCCTGGCCCTCGCGGATCGTCGCCGTGAGCGCTTGATCCTGCGGGTTGAAGTTGCGCGCCATGCCCCAGAAGTACCAGATCGAGGTGTCTGTTTCGGGGGTAATAAAGTCCACCACGATGCTGGAGGCCTTGGCCTGCGCCGGGGCGTGATAACCGCCTTTGCCCGCATGGGCCACGCCGACTTCGATCAGCACATGGCTGGGGGGCGAGAAACGGCAGATCTGCCAGCGGTCTACCGGTATATCATCGGCCAGGTTGTTGCCGCGCAACGCCATGCGCCAGAACGGCGGGGCCATGATGTTTTCCATGTGTCGGGCGGTGACCACTTCGTTGCCATCGACGGTGGTGACCGGCGGGGCTTCGTCAATTTCCTTCTGGCCGATGCTGGACGCGTGCACGTAGGTTTCGTGCGTCAGGTCCATGAGGTTGTCGATCATCAGGCGGTAGTCGCAACCTATATGAAACAACCCGCCGCCGTAGGCCCATTCATCGCTGACGGCCCACTCCAGGTGGTGGATAAGATCGGGGTCGGCTTTGTCCTGTTCGCCCGGCCATACCCAGATAAACCCGTAGCGCTCGACCACGGCAAAGGTTTTGTTGCAGGGGAAGCCGCGAACGCGCTGGCCGGGCATCTCGACGGTCTTGCCGTCGCAACCCATCACCAGGCCGTGGTAGCCGCACACCAGGTTGCCGTTGTCGACATACCCCAGCGAGAGCGGGGCACCGCGATGCGGGCAAAAGTCTTCGACGGCCGCGACTTTGTTTTCCAGGCCGCGATAAAAAACCATCTTTTCACCGCAAATCTGCCGACCCAGCGGCTTGTCGGCGATTTCTTCGGGGGTGCAGGCGACGTACCACGTATTTTTTGGATACATACCAATCTCCAGATCAGGTGTTATTGCTTTTATGGATCCATTAGGCGGGATTGGTCCTGGGTGAGTCAATTTGTAATCAGCGATTAACATCAGTTTTAGGCGATTAACGAACACAAAATTGGGTGAAGCTTATGTTCAGTGGATCCATTGCAGGGGTTCTTTGTGCTGTGGCGCAGCCGTGCGGCTAAATGTCTCGCAGGCGTCACTCGATGTTCACCGTCATACCGTCAAGAACGCTATAGAATGCCGCCCCGTGTGGTTCTGGCTATGCTTCTGGCACCGGGGCGTGTTGTGTGTGCAGCGCGTGACCGCCAGTGCAGCAAAAAGAACCTGTCAGCTTCCCGAATGCGAGTAGAACACCCCATAAATGAGCAGCCATGGCGCAACACCTCAGGCAAATTGGCAACCTGTCATCGCATTGGCGCTGGCCGCCTTTGTGTTCAATACCACTGAATTTGTCCCCGTCGGCTTGCTGAGTGCCATTGGCGCCAGCTTCGACATGACCACCGCCAGCGTCGGGTTGATGCTGACGATCTACGCGTGGGTGGTCTCCCTGACCTCGCTGCCGATCATGCTGCTGACGCGCAACGTCGAGCGCCGAAAGCTGCTGCTGTCGTTGTTCGGCATCTTTATCGCCAGCCACTTGCTGTCCAGCGTCGCCACCCATTTCGGCATTTTGCTGCTCAGCCGGATTGGCGTGGCCTTGTCCCATGCGCTGTTTTGGTCGATCACCGCGTCCCTGGCCGTGCGCATGGCCCCGGAAGGCAAGCAGGTGCAGGCATTGGGCTTGCTCGCCACCGGCACTTCGCTGGCCATGGTCTTGGGCGTGCCGCTGGGTCGTTTGCTGGGTGAGGCGATGGGCTGGCGCACCACGTTCCTGGTGATCGCCGGGTTGGCGTCCTTGTTGGTGCTGTGGTTGTTCAAGACCTTGCCGCTGCTGCCAAGCCAGAACTCGGGGTCGCTGAGAAGCTTGCCGGTATTGTTCAAGCGACCTGCGCTGGTGGCGATTTACGTATTGACGGCGGTGGTAATCACGGCCCAATTCACGGCCTACAGCTACATCGAACCTTTCGTGCAGAGCGTGGCGGGCATGAGCGGCACCATCGTGACCACCACCCTGTTGCTGTTCGGCGGCGCCGGGATCATTGGCTCGCTGTGCTTCAGCTTGTTCCACAAATACAACCCGCACCTGTTCCTGCTGATCGCCATCGGCTTGCTGGCGCTGTGCCTGCTCCTGCTGTTGCCGGCCAGTGGTTGGGTCGAGTCGTTGAGTGTTTTGAGCATTATTTGGGGCATGTCGATCATGGGCTTTGGTCTGGCCCTGCAATCGAAAGTGCTGACCCTGGCGCCGGATGCCACTGACGTCGCCATGGCGATGTTCTCGGGCATCTACAACATTGGTATCGGCGGCGGTGCGCTGCTGGGCAGTTGGGTCGGCAGCCACCTGGGGTTCTCGTACATCGGTTTGATCGGCGGCACGCTGGCCGGTCTGGCCCTGGCCGCCTACACATGGACGATGTACCGGGTTGCTCGTTCAGAAGCCGCGAATGCCCCTTAATGCCCTTGAACTGAGTGGCGGGGCCGCATGGCCAGCATCACGGCAGCACAGCCTGCCATCAACACGCAGGTGATGATGAACACGGCGGGCATGCCGAAATGCCCGCCGACAAAGCCGCCGGTCAATGGCCCGAGCACCTGGCCGATGTACTGGCAGGACGTTGAGTAGCCGAGCATGTGCCCGGCGACTTTGTCGGGCACAGCGTGGCGAATGATCGCGGCGATGCCCGGCAGTAACCCGCCCAGCGCCAACCCCATCAGAAAACGCAGCCCCACCAGTTGCCACTCATTGGTCACGAACGCCTGAGGAATCAGCAGCAGGGCGGCGACGCTCATGCACCCGGTGACGACTTTCCAGTGGCCAATGCGATCGGCCAATTTACCCACCCGCGATGCCGACAAAACACTGGCCAGCGCGGTAGCGGACATGACCACGCCCGCCATCAGGGTGACATCCTGGGTGTGCAACTGGATCAAGTACACGGTGATGATGGGTTCAATCGACATGATCGCGAACATCATCAGGCCGGCCACGGCAAACATGGTCATGACCGGGCGTTTGTCCGGGATCGCGCTCCATGCGCTGGCCGCTGTCGCTTTAGGCGTACCGGCGGCAGGCTTGCGACGGGGCACTTCTTTCATCAGGAACAACGTGGCAAGGAAGGTGATAAAGATCAGGCCGCCGGCCAGAAAGAAGGTGTTGCGGATCCCTACCAACGGCGGGAGCAGCCCGCCAATCAGCGGCCCGGTGAGGTTGCCGGCCATGATCCCCGACGCCAGCATGCCCAGCGCCCAACCCGAGCGCGCTTTTGGCGTTTGCGTGGCCACCAGGATGGTTGCCCCCGACGCGTAGCCACCGAGCAAACCGGCCAGCAGCCGCAAGCCGACCAGTTGGTAAATGTTTTCAGCCAGACCAATCAATGACATGGCGATGGCCATGCCCAGGCTTGCGCGAATCAGCATCAACTTGCGCCCGTAGCGATCTCCCAGGCGGCCCCACAACGGTGCCGTCAGGGCTGCCGTCAAAAACGTCGCGCCAAAGGCGATGCCAGACCACTGCACGATAGCCGCCGGATCGCTGACCCCCAGTTGCTCGACGTACAACGGCAGAAAGGGCAACAACAGGGTCATGGCAATAATCGTGGTGAATGCACCGAACACACTGACAGCCAGGTTGCGCTGCCAGTTGACCTCGACAGGATCTTCATTCAGCGGGTTCGAGTGTGCTTGGCTGGTCATGGCTGTGCCCGGTGATGGAGGTCAGGTGAAGATAAACAAAGGCATGCCATAAATAAAATTCATGTTTTTTATAGAGTGGATTCCGAGTAGGAATGAGTTTGCGCATATCTCTTTGTGTAGGAGCGAGCTTGTCTCGCGATCTTTTAAACGTTCAAAAGATCGCGAGGCAAGCTCGCTCCTACGGTTTTCGGGGGTTACAGAGCTTGCAGCACGTAACGCAACGAGGCGGGCAGGGTTTCGCCGTGACTCATGCCATCGAAGGTGTGGTAGTCAACGGTCAGTCCTGGCAGGCCGCTCAATTGGCTTTTGAGCGTTTGCATGCGCTGATCCGGTTGCCCGACGCTCGGCCCGCGCGGGTTGCCGGGTTCGGCAGTGCCGCGCATCAACAGCAGGTGCGGTTGATGGCCTTTGAGGCGTTGCTTGAAGCCCGCATCCACATTCACGTCGGTCCACCACAGTGACGGGCTGGCCGCGGCGTAGTGGGCAAATTCGCCCGGCCGGTTGAGCAGGGCGTGCAGCACCAACAGGCCGCCATACGAGTGGCCCCACAAGGTTTGCTGGTGCAGATTGATCGGCGCCTGGGCAGCAACCGCCGGGCGCATACGCACGCTCAACAGGTCGAGGAAGACGTCAGCGCCGCCGCTGGGTTGTTCAGTCAGCGGGTCGGTTTGCCGGGCGACGCCCGGTCTGTTCGGGGTGTAGTCATAAGTACGGGCGTTGCGCTCAATACGCAGCGGCGTCTGGTAACCGATGGCTACCAGCAACGGTGCTTTACCGTCCGCCAACGTATTGAGCAACTGAGGATCCAGCGCGCCCATTGCGGCATTGCCATCGAGCATCCAGACCACCGGATAGCCGTCTTTGGGTGGTGCGCTGGCGGGGCGGCCAATCCACAGTTGGTAGTGGCGCTGGCCATCGGCAGAGTCCAGCAGTAGCGAGCTGAAGTTGTATTTGAGGTCTTTGCGCTGCAGCAGGCTGGTGTCCATGGGCTGGTCAGGCGCAGGTCGAGCCTGAGCGGCTTGCACGGGCATGGCCAGTGCAAGCAGCAGCGCCAGAGGGAGGATCTTCGTTCTCATCAGGCGATCTCGTTATGGCTCAGAACGACGCGGTCAGGCTGGTGAACAGCGTACGGCCGGGTTCGTTGTACGTCGCGGCACCGGCCCCTTCGATGTTGGCCACACCCTGGGCGTTGCCTTCGCGGTACAAACGCTTGTCAAACAGGTTCTCGACGCCTGCGGTGATGCTCAGGTGACGGGTGATGGCGTAGGTGCCGCTGATCCCGGCGATGGCGTAAGGTGCCAGCTGGTTGTTGGATGTTCCCGTGACGCGTTCGCCGTGGTAATCGAATTTTTTCGGCGTCTGTTTGCCGTACCAGGCCACGCTGGCTTGCAGCGACAGGTCCTGGGTGGCCTGCCAGTCCAGCATTGAGTTCAGGGTGTAACGCGGGGTAACCGACAGGTAATCACCGGTCTCCTTGTTTTTCGATTGCAGCATGTAGGTGAAGTTGTTGGTCCAGGTCACTTGTGCTGACAGCGGCAAAGTCAGGGTGCCTTCAAGGCCTTCAACCAGAGCCTTGGGTACGTTCTCCCATTGATAGATCCCGGCATTGGCATAGTCGCCGGTACCGCCCACGGCGTGGCCGATGGGTGACAGGCCGGACTCGATCTTGTTTTTGTAGTCGTTGCGGAAGTAGGTCAAACCCGCGACCACGCCTTCGTTGTTGTACTCAATGCCCAGCTCTTTGTTGACGCTGGTTTCAGCCTTGAGGTCGGCGTTGCCTTGCAGGTAGCAACTGGTTGTTTGCCCGTAGCAACCCTGGCCGCGGCTATACAGCAGATAGTCCGGGTTCAACTGGTACAGGTTGGGGGCCTTGTAGGCGCGGGCGATACCGGCTTTAAGGGTTACGGTGTTGGTCAATTCGTGTGACAGGTTGAGCGATGGGCTCCAGTTGTTGCCCACGATGCTGTGGTGGTCCAGGCGCAAGCCCGGGGTCAGCATTGTGCCGGGCAGCAGCTCGATATTGTCGGCCGCAAACAGCGAGAAAATCTGCGCCGAAGAGCTGGTGCTGCGGTTGGTGCTGGTCAAGCCCGGAACCGCGCCTCCTTCGGTGGTCAGTTGGGTGTTGGCGCTAGGGTCATCGAGTTTTTGCTGGGTCCACTCGGTGCCCAGGGTCAAGGTCTGATCCAGCCCTGCGTGCAATGGCAAGTTAAGCTCGCCATGGGCGGTCAGGTCCTTGAGCACGGCGGTGTAGAAGCCACTATTGCTGAAGATGCCTTCGGTGCCCCCGGCCAAGCCTTCGTTGATCCGCGTGTTGCGGGTTTTCTCGTATTGCAGGTAGGCCATGCTGCTTCCGAAATCCCATTCACCGCGATGGGTCAGCGCATAGGTCTCGCGGTAAGTTCGGTTGGTTTCATGGCCCAGCAGGCTTTTTACGTAAGCGTTGCTGTTGGTGTTTTGCGTGTCGCCGGTATAGATGTTGCCCTGGCGGCTGAAGCCCGCTTCGAACTCCAGAGTCTGCTGCTGGGTCAGGTGCCAGCTCAGCAAGCCGTTCACGTCTTTGTTGCGCACGCCTTCACGGCCAGCGGGCAGGGTGCCGACCTGGTTACCGGTGCGCAGTGATTCGTGGCCCTGGTTGATGTCCCAGTCATCCGGGTCGGTCTTGGCGATGTTGCCGTACACCCGGTAGCTCAGGTTCTCGGTCAGCGGGCCGTTCAGGCCGAAACTCATGCGCTCGGTGGCGCCTTCATCCTTGTGGGTCGGGAAGTTGCTGTAGACCGTGGCCTCACCGTGGGTTTCAGCCCCCGGCTGTTTGGTGATGATATTGACCACACCGCCTGCAGCACCGTTGCCGTACAACGCAGCGGCCGGGCCACGCAAGACCTCTATGCGTTCGACCTGATCGGCTGGCACCCAGTTGGTGTCGCCGCGACTATCCCGCTCACCGCGCCAGCCGTAACGCACGGAGTTACGGCTGTTGACCGGCTTGCCGTCCACCAGAATCAAGGTGTTTTCCGGGCCCATGCCACGGATGTCGATCTGGCGGTTGTTGCCGCGCTGGCCGCTGGTGGAGTTACCCGTCAGGTTGACCCCCGGCATGGTGCGAATGATCTGGGACAGATCATTGGCCGGAGGGCGCTTTTTGATGTCTTCTGCGGTGATGATCGACACACCGGGCATCTGCTTGGTTTCTTCCAGAGCAGTGGCGACGACGTTGGTGTTTTCGAGTTCCAGCGCCGCAGGCGTGGTGTCCTGAGTCGCAGCCTGAACGGAACTGGTCAGCAGCCAGCAACTGGACAACACAAAAGGGGCGAAAGGGCGCAGCGCATGTAACGACATCGGGTGATCTCCGAGACAACCAGATACAAGAAGATCACGAATGATAATGACTGCTAATTGAGAGTAAAGCGCATTAACTTTCTAAACACTTCTGGGCCGGCAGCAACAGGTGCATGCACAAACCGGTTTCGCCGTTAGTCGCCCATAAGCGCCCTTGTTGCAGCTCGATGGCGCGCTGGGCAATGGCCAGGCCCAGGCCAAAACCTTCGCCGATCGAACCTTCGAGGCGCTGATACGGCACAAACAGGTTGGGCAGGTCTTCTTCTGCCACGCCGGGCCCCTGATCTTGCAGGCACAAATGCCAGGCATCGCCTTCGCGCCAGCCGCTGAGGGTGACGTTGCCATCTGGCGGCGAATAGCGAATGGCGTTGCGCAGCAGGTTTTCCAGGGCCTGGGCCAGGCTGTCGAGGTGCACTTGCACATAACACTCGGTGCCCAACAGGCAAGGCAAACGCTCGGCTGACCAGCCACTTTCAAAGCAGGCGTCTTCGCACAAGGCTTCCCAGACCGACAGCACCAGCACTGGCTCACTGGGCAGTTGCGTGCGCTCGGTGTCCATCCAGGCCAGGTTAAGGGTGTCTTCGAGCAAGCGCTGCATGTCGTCGATTTCGCGGTCCAGTCGCTGGCGCAACTGCTGCGCCGGTAACCGGCTGTCATGGGCGATGCGCAGACGTGCCAGCGGTGTGCGCAATTCGTGACTCAGGGTACGCAACAACAAGCGCTGCTGATTCAGGCTTTGGCGCAAGCGGCTGGCCATGTGTTCGAAGGCTTGAGCCAGCTCGCCCAACTCATCGCGGCGCTTGATCAACGGCAAAGGCACTTCGCTGTCCAGATCATCTGCGCGCAAGGCATCGGCGCGATCGCGCAAGCGATTGAGCGGCACCACCAGATTTCGATACAGCAGCAGGCCGAGCAGTGCGGCGAGCAAGGTCGGCATCACGCCGTGACTGAGCACATGGGTCCACGGCGTGAGGCCGCTGGGCAACAGGCGCTCGGGCAATTGGATAACCAACTGTCCTTGCTCGGGATGCGTGGGGAACGGAATGCTGACATAAGGCAGTTCGTCCTGCAGGCGTCGGCTCATGGGCCAATGCAGTTGGCGCATAAAGGTCAGCTGGCGATAAATCTCGGGCGTCAGCGGGGTGTTGCTTAAGCTTTCCAGGTGCGGCCCCAGCACCGTGACCCAGGTGTTCTCTTTGGCGGCGACTTGACGGGTAAAGCGCTGCAGTGCGTCACGGTCCTGCTGCTGCCAAATGTCTTCGGCTTGCTGGGCATACTCGGCCAGGTAATCGCGCTCTTCAGGCGTCAGAAAGTAGGTCTGGCGTTCAGTCGACAGGCCCCAGATCCAGATGATCCAGGTCAGCAGCAAACAAAAACTGACTTGTATCAGCGCCAGCTTCCACAGCAAGGGGTGACGGCGCATCAGTGTTTTTCCGTGTCGACCAGAATATAGCCCTGGCCGCGTATCGACTGGATCTGAATATGCTGCGCGCCGATCGCCGCCAGCTTGCGCCGGACATTGCACACGTGCACATCGAGGCCACGGTCCAGTCGCGTGTAGATACGGTGCAACACCTGCTGATATAAAAACGCCTTGTTCAAGGGTTCGCCGCCGTGTTCATGCAGGGTGAGCAGCAGGCGAAATTCAGAACCGGTAAGCCCGGCCAGTTCGCCGTTGTGCAGCACATCCTGGGCGCTCTCATCAAAGATCATTGAGCCGTACTCACGCTCAACCGCAGGTGGCTTGAACATGGCCATGCGCCGCAGCAGCGCATCCGTGCGCGCGTCGAGTTCGGCCAGGCTAAAGGGTTTGGGCAAGTAATCATCGGCACCACGGGTAAAGCCGGTGATGCGGTCCTGTTCATTGCCCAGGGCCGACATCAGCATCACCGGCACATTTTGCTGGCTGCGCAGGGCTTCGAGCAGTGACAAGCCGTCGATGCCCGGCAACATGATATCCAGCAGCACCAGATCAAAAGAGCGTTGTTGCAGGGCGTTGAGGCCCTGAATGCCATCCGGGCAACTGGTGACGGCAAAGCCGCGCTGCAACAGATGACGTTCGAGGTCGTGGCGAAGCCGGAAATCGTCTTCGACCAGCAGCAGGTGGGTGGGGCTAGGCATAGGAGAAAGGTATCAATGAGAATATTTCACATTCGCGAATATCCCACTAATACCGATGCTGCGCAATTGCTATGACGGACAGGATGACCGTTGTCATCTGTCTAGCCCGGTGGATGTACAGCGGATCTGATCAACTACAGGTCGGATTCGCACAAAAAGGGCGGTCTTGCTTCTGTTCGAATGATCCTCAACGGCCGGCCCCGCAGGCGGCTTTCAAGTGCGATCAACGACAAGGGTACCTGACATGCAAATGCCTAAAACCATCCAGATCAAGAACGGCGAAAAAGTCACCCCAACGTTCTCGGCCCAGGAGTACGCCCATCGCCAGGCCAAGCTGCGTGCCTACATGGCGCAGAACAATATCGATGCAGCGGTGTTTACCTCGTACCACAACCTCAACTATTACAGTGATTTCCTGTACTGCTCGTTTGGCCGTAACTACGCACTGGTGGTCACGCAGGACCGCGTGGTGACCATCAGCGCCAACATCGATGGCGGCCAGCCCTGGCGCCGGACCATGGGCACCGACAACATCGTTTACACCGACTGGCAGCGCGACAACTATTTTGTCGCCATCCAGCAAGCGTTGCCCAAGGCCGGGCGCATCGGGATCGAATTCGATCACATGAATTTGCTCAATCGCGACAAGCTCGCCAGCCGTTACCCGCAAGCGGAGTTTGTCGACATCGCCGCCCCCTGCATGCGCCTGCGCATGATCAAATCAGCCGAAGAGCACGCGATTATTCGCCATGGCGCGCGTATCGCCGATATCGGCGGCGCGGCGGTTGTCGAGGCCTTGGCCGATCAGGTGCCGGAATACGAAGTGGCGCTGCATGCCACCCAGGCCATGGTCCGGGAAATTGCCCGCACGTTCCCGGACTCTGAGTTGATGGACAGCTGGACCTGGTTTCAGTCCGGCATCAACACCGATGGCGCGCACAACCCGGTAACAACCCGCAGGGTCAACAAAGGCGACATTCTGAGCCTGAACTGCTTCCCGATGATTGCCGGTTACTACACCGCGCTGGAGCGTACGTTGTTCCTGGATCATTGCTCTGACGCACACCTGCGCCTGTGGGAAGTGAACGTCAAGGTGCACGAGGCCGGGCTCAAGCTGATCAAGCCGGGCATGCGCTGCTCGGACATTGCCCGGCAGTTGAATGAGATCTTTCTGGAACACGATTTGCTGCAATATCGCACCTTTGGTTACGGCCATTCGTTTGGCACCTTGAGCCATTACTACGGGCGTGAAGCCGGGCTTGAACTGCGTGAAGACATCGATACGGTGTTGGAGCCCGGGATGGTGGTGTCGATTGAGCCGATGATCATGATTCCCGAAGGCCGCCCCGGTGCCGGCGGTTATCGCGAACACGACATTTTGATCGTGAACGAACAGGGCGGTGAAAACATCACCCATTTCCCGTATGGCCCGCAGCACAACATCATCAAGAAATAAAGCAGATGGGCGCTGGCTTGTCTGCGATGCAGACGACTCGGTTCGGCTCACCAGCCGGATTGATGCCATCGCGGGCAAGCCCGGCTCCCACAGGTTTCGCGTATGTCGCATGCGCGCCTTAGACGCGCAGCGTTTCTGACCCATTACCCCTGCCAACAAGAACACAATGAGGGTATTTGTCATGTCCACCGTCTCGTCCACGCTTTCCCTGACCGCCGAACAACAGCTCGAACTCAGCAGTGAACGCAAGGCCTTGCGCCGTGCGGCCACCGCCAGTTTTCTGGGCAATTTTGTCGAGTGGTTTGATTACGCTGCGTATGGCTATCTGGCGACCATCATCGCCTTGACGTTTTTCCCGCAGACCGATGCGGCAACCGGTCTGCTGGCAACCTTCGCGGTGTTTGCGCTGTCGTTTATCGTGCGTCCCATCGGCGGGCTGGTATGGGGCCATTTTGGCGACAAATACGGGCGTCGCAGCGCCTTGGCCTGGTCGATTCTGATCATGACTGTCTCGACCTTTTGCATTGGTTTGTTGCCGGGTTACAACCACATCGGCCTGTGGGCTCCGGCGCTGCTGTTGTTGATCCGGCTGGTGCAGGGTTTTTCGGCCTCCGGTGAGTACGCGGGGGCTTCGGCGTTTTTGGCCGAGTATGCCCCTCAGGGCAAACGCGGCTTTTATACCAGCATTGTCCCGGCGAGCACTGCTGCCGGGCTGTTGTTCGGTGCGGTATTTGTCGCGGGTCTGCATGCGCTGATGACCGTCGAAAACCTCCATGACTGGGGCTGGCGCTTACCGTTCTTGCTGGCCGCACCGTTTGGTCTGGTCGGGCGTTATATCCGCATCAGCTTGCAGGATTCCCCCAAGTTCCTGGAGATGGAAAAACGTCTGGAGGCCAAGGAATGCGCGACCCACGCGCCGATTCGTGAATTGCTCACGGTGCATCGCCGTGCGGTGGTCATCGGGATCGGCGTGACCTGCTTGAATGCCGTGGCGTTTTACCTGCTGCTCAGTTACATGCCGACGTATCTGTCGACAGAAATGGGCATGAGTGAAAGCGATTCATTTATCGCCTCTACCGTGTCTTTGGCGACTTACATCGGCTTGATCTTCCTGATGGGCAAACTGTCCGATCGCTTTGGTCGCAAGACAATGCTGGTGGCGGCGTCGGTGCTGTTTTTGCTGCTGACCTTTCCGCTGTTCGGGATGCTCGGCAACCCGTCGCTGATGGTGATCCTGATGATTCAGATCGCTTTCGGGGCGATTCTGGCGATGAACGACGGCACCTTGCCGTGTTTCCTGGCTGAGATATTCCCGACGCGGGTGCGCTTCAGCGGCTTCGCTTTCAGCTTTAACATCGCCAATGCCGTGTTTGGCGGCACCGCGCCGTTTATCGCAACGTGGTTGATCCAGCTAACAGGCAACAAAATGGCCCCGGCCTGGTACTTGTTGGCGGCAGCCGCCGTGGCCTTGATCGCGATGCTCGCCAGCCGCGAGACCGCGTACAAGGCATTGCAGGATTAACAAAAACCGCGTGGGTATCTGTAGGAGCGAGCTTGCTTCGCGATCTTTTAAACAGTCAAAAGATCGCGAGACAAGCTCGCTTCTACGTCTGCGGGATCAGTGCAACGCCACTTGCTTACGCTCGCCAACCGGCGATACCCCGAACAGCCGGCTGTAGCATTTGGAGAAATGCGCTGCCGAGACAAAGCCGCAGGCGAGGGCGATGTCGCGCACTTGCGACTCGCTGCGCAGCAACAAGGTTCGAGCGCGGGCCAGACGCAGTTCCAGGTAGTACTGGCTTGGCGTGCGTTGCAGGTGTTTGTTGAACAGGCGCTCCAGCTGGCGCACCGACACGTCATTGAACCGGGCCAAGTCTTCAAGGCTGACCGGTTCTTCCAGGTTGGCCTCCATGATCGCCACCACCTGGCTGAGCTTGGGCTGCGAAGTCCCCAGCTTTTGCCGTAGGGGCACGCGTTGTTGCTCTTGCGCGCCACGGGCCCGATCGCACAACAGCAGCTCGGCGGCGTGGGCGGCAATCTCCCGGCCACCCGGTTCACGGGCGATCAATTGCAAGGTCATGTCCATGGACGCAACGCCGCCGGAGCAGGTGAAGCGGTCGCGATCCATCTCAAACAACTGGTTGGAAATGATGATTCCGGGGAAGTGGTCCTTAAGGGTTTCAATGTCTTCCCAGTGGATGGTGCAGCGATAGCCCTTGAGCAAGCCTGCACGGGCCAGCCAGTAACTGCCGGTACAAATGCCGCCCAAGGTGACTTTTTCGTGCGCCAGTTTGCGCAGCCAGTTAAGCAAGGGGCGACTGCTGAGGTGAGACACGATCGGGTTTGAGCCCACCACCAGCAATATGTCCAGTTTTGGTGCGTCGCCAATGGCGTAGTCGGGCAGGATGCGCATGCCGTTGCTGGCGGTTACCGGGTCCATATTGGGGGCGATGATCACCGAGCGGAACAACTCGCGGCGCGCCGCCATATTGGCCATGCGCAGGGTCTCAATCGCCGAGGCAAAACCGATAGTGGTGAAGTTCGGTATCACTAAAAAACCCACGGTTTTCGCCGTGGGCACATTAATCGACGAGCCTGTAACAGGTGCTGGCATTCCAAGGTTCCTTCTTACGCTCCAGGACGCGTCTAGCGTCGGGGTTTTCGCAGTTCGTTGCAGTCCCAATTAAACAACCTGCAATGTGCTGGAGCGTAGCCAAGCATTTGTTATGCCAGCGGTTAAGCGTGGCTTGCGGCGTGTGGTGTGATCCGGGTCAAGCGATGTCATTTTGTTATCAGGTACAACCACCCATGAGGAGTTCATAAAAATAATGGTCCGCACCGAGGGGTCCACCCCAGGTCGGCGCCTTAAAGGAATAACGCCATGGTTTTAACCTTCCCGCGTCTGGCCATAGCCGGTCTGACGCTGATGAGTACCTTTGCAGCCTGCGCCAATGAGCCGTCTCCGGCAGTTGGCACGCAGACCGAGCGCGGCCAGTATGTTGCTCAACTGGGTGACTGCATCGCTTGCCACACTGCCAAAGGCGCGGCGCCCATGTCTGGTGGTCTGGCGCTGAAAACCCCGATGGGGACCATTTACTCGACCAACATCACCCCTGACCGCGACACCGGTATCGGCAACTACAGCTTTGAGCAGTTTGATGAGGTTATGCGCAAAGGCGTGACCCCGAGCGGGCAACACCTGTACCCGGCCATGCCGTACCCGTCTTACGCGAAGATGAGCGAAGGCGATATGCAGGACTTGTATGCCTACCTGATGCAGGGCGTAACCCCGGTCAAAAACGCCAACCTGGAATCTGAAATGAGCTTTCCGTTCAATCAG
Organism: Pseudomonas sp. PS01297; assembly: GCF_029959305.1. Classification (NCBI taxonomy): domain Bacteria; kingdom Pseudomonadati; phylum Pseudomonadota; class Gammaproteobacteria; order Pseudomonadales; family Pseudomonadaceae; genus Pseudomonas; species Pseudomonas sp. PS01297. Next base: position 130,897 of record NZ_JASCPQ010000004.1, on the reverse strand, counting down.
CGCTGGGGCCTGGCGTTGTGGAACATGATGTTCCTCGATACCCAGCCGTTTGTGCCTGATCCGACCAGGACTGAGGTGATCAACCGTGGCGCCTATCTGGTGCAAGGGCTTGGGCACTGCGGCTCATGCCATACGCCGCGCGGGCTGGCTTTCCAGGAAAAAGCCATGAGTGATGCCGGCAGCAGTGGCAAGCACTACCTGGCTGGCGAGACGGTCGAAGAGTGGCAAGCATTGAGTCTGCGTAACCTGTGGACGGTTGAAGACACCGTGCAATTGCTCAAGACCGGGCAAAACCGCTTCGCCACAGTCGCCGGCAACATGGTCGATGTGATTCACCACAGCACCCAGCATTTTACCGATGCGGACCTGACGGCCATTGCCAGCTATTTGAAATCGTTGCCAGCAGGCAAGGACGAGTTGCCGATGCCCGCAGTGGCCAACGCCCCTGCACTTGCCCCTGAGACCTTGTTCAGCACTCGTGGCGGGCTGGGGTATACGCAATTTTGCGCCGACTGCCACCGCCCGGACGGCGGCGGGGTCAAAGGTATCTTCCCGCCCTTGAATGGCAACCCGAGTATCCTTTCGCCTAACCCGACCTCGTTGTTGCATATCACCCTGACAGGCTGGCAAACCGCGCAAACGGAGGCTCATCCGCGGGTCTACACCATGCCCGGCTTTGCAAGGCTGAGCGATGCCGAAATCGCTGAAATCCTGAGTTTTGTGCGCAGCAGTTGGGGCAATGACGCTGCGGCCATCAAGCCTGCGCAAGTGGCCAAGATGCGCAAGCAGCTCGACCCGCAGACCACTGATTCCAGCGCCTTTGAAACCCCGCGCCTGGCCAATCTGTTGAGCGCATCCAACGCCGATCAAGTGGTGCGCGGCATGCGTCTGCACCTGCAAACCAAGGCTCTGCTCCCGGATAACGTCGGCAATGCGCTCAATTGCACCAGTTGCCACTTGAATGCGGGCACTGTGGCGGATGGCTCGCCGTTTGTGGGCGTGTCGGCGTTCTTTCCGGGTTATGCGCCGCGTGCTGGCAAGGAAATCACTCTGGAGGAGCGGATCAACGGCTGTTTCCGGCGTTCGATGGACGGCAAGCCGCTGCCGGTCGCGTCCCCTGACATGCAGGCCATGGTGGCGTATTTCGACTGGATGAAAATGAACACCGCCCCTGGCGATAAAGTGGCGGGTCGTGGCGTCGGCAAGATCGACCCGGGCATCAAGCCCAATGTCGACAATGGCAAAGTGGTGTATGCGCAGCAATGCGCGGTGTGCCACGGTGATGACGGCCAAGGCCTCAAACACGCGGATGGCAGCTATGTGTACCCGCCGTTGTGGGGCGATGAGTCGTTCAATATCGGCGCGGGCATGGCGCGTACCTACACAGCGGCGGCCTTTGTTAAGCGCAACATGCCGATCGGTTTACACGAGAAATTCCCGTTGGGGCAGGGCGGCTTGTCAGATCAGGACGCCGTGGACGTGGCCGAATACTTCTCGCACAAACCCCGGCCAGACTTCGTCGACAAGGCCAAGGACTGGCCAAAGGGCGGTAAACCGGTGGATGCGCGCTACTGAGTAAACCCGTGTAGGAGCGAGCTTGTCTCGCGATCTTTTAAAAGATCAAAAGATCGCGAGGCAAGCTCGCTCCTACAGTTCTGTTAGGGTTTCAAACGTGCGGGGTGGTGTGGGGTTTTTCCTGTGGGCTGGCGTATTGCGGCTTGAGCACGCCGTGGTTGTCCAGCAACCAGGCGTCCATCACTTTACGTACCACCGGACCGGCAACACGGCCACCGGCTTCACCGTTTTCAATCATCACCGAAATCACTATTTGCGGGTCTTCTGCCGGGGCAAAGCCTACAAACAAGGCGTTGTCACGGTTACGCTCGGCGGTTTTCAAGCGGTCGTACCGCTCACCTTGCTTGATCGCCACCACTTGCGCCGTACCACTTTTACCAGCGATCCGGTATTGCACGCCCTGTGCCGCCGCCCGAGCGATGCCGCGCGGGTCATGCATCACCAATTGCATCGCGTGGTTAACCTGTTCCCACTCCTTGGGGTCGTGCAGCACGATGTTCGGCATCGGGTTTTCATCGACGGGCGGGGTGCTGTCGATGGTCTTGGCCAAGTGCGGACGGTTCCACACGCCTTTGTTGGCAATCAACGCGGTGGCTTGCGCCAGTTGCAGCGGCGTGACCTGCATGTAGCCCTGGCCAATACCCAGAATCACCGTTTCACCGGGGAACCAGGCTTGGCGGCGGGTGCTGCGCTTCCATTCGCGGGACGGCATCAAACCCGACGACTCTTCAAACATGTCCATCGAGACTTTCTGGCCAAGGCCGAACATCGACATGTAGTCGTGCATGCGATCAATGCCCAGTTTGGACGCCAGATCGTAGAAGTAGGTGTCGTTGGAGCGCATGATCGCCGCATTCAAGTCGACCCAGCCGTCGCCGCTGTGGTTCCAGTTGCGGTATTTGTGGTCAACGTTGGGCAACTGGAAATAGCCGGGGTCGAAGACCCGCGTCGAGGCTGAAATCACGCCGCTGTCCAGGCCGGCAATCGCCACTTCAGGCTTGATGGTCGAGCCCGGTGCATACAGGCCGCGCAAGGCCCGGTTGAACAGGGGTTTGTCGACCGAGTCACGCAGGGCCGAGTAATCCTTGGAACTGATGCCGGTCACAAACAGATTGGGGTCGAAGCTGGGCTTGCTGACCATTGCCAGCACTTCACCGGTTTTCGGGTCGATGGCGATGATGGAGCCGCGACGGTCGCCCAAGGCCTCTTCGGCGGCTTCTTGCAGGTGGATATCCAGGCTCAGGACAATGTTCTTGCCCGCCACTGCGTCGTGGTGGCGCAGCACGCGCATCACCCGGCCCTGGGCATTGGTCTCGACTTCTTCAAAACCTACCTGGCCGTGCAGTTCGTGCTCGTAAAAGCGCTCGATGCCGGTTTTGCCAATCGACTGGGTGCCCCGGTACTCGGTGGGGTCCAGTTGCTTGGCTTCTTTCTCGTTGATGCGCCCGACATAGCCCACCGAATGGGCAAAGTGATCGCCCTGCGGGTAATGGCGTACGAACTGGGCTTCGACATCAATGCCCGGCAAACGGTACTGGTTGACCGCCAGCAGGGCGATTTGCTCTTCGGTCAGTTCGTACAGCAGGGTCGAGGGGTCAAACGGATGCCGGGCCTGCTTCATGGCCTTGGTGAATACCGCGCGGTCTTCTTCCGGCAAGTGCAGGATGCTCATCACGTTGTCCAGCACCTTGGCGGTGTCGCCAGCGCGTTCACGGGTGATGGTCATGTTGAAGCTGGGCTGGTTATCCGCCAGCAGCACGCCGTTGCGGTCATAGATCAGGCCGCGTTCCGGCGGGATGGGCAGCACGTGAACCCGGTTGTTTTCAGACACGGTGGAGTTGTAATCGAACTCGGTGACTTGCAGAAAATACAGGCGGCCGATCAGCGTGCAACTGATCGCCAGGACCAGCAGGGCGCACGCAATCAGTCTTTTATTGACCAGCCGTTTCTCGGTGTCGTGATCTTTAAGAGGGATCGGCTCGGGCATGTTCCGGGTGTCTCATGTCAGTAAACAAAAGTGCAGCAGCCCGCAGGACGATAACGGGCAACAAAAGTCGGCGCACACCTTACCAAGAAGCTGGGATTCAAGTCGGTTTATTGGTCGGTTGTTCAGCCAAAGCCGACAGTCTGCTGATGCGGCGGGCTGCTGTAAACTCGCTTCCTTTTTGGGGAACGATGGCGATGTTGCCTTTGATTGACTGGCGCCCGCGCGCACTGTTGCAGAGCTTACACCTGGATTGGCTGCAACAGGCCGGTGTCGAGGTGGCCGTCTTGCGTCTGGACCAGATCGACCCAATGATCAGTGGCAACAAGTGGTTCAAGCTCACCGAGCACCTGACAGCCGCACACGCCGCAGGCGCACAGGGTTTGATCAGCCTGGGCGGGGCTCATTCGAACCATTTGCATGCGCTGGCGGCGGCGGGCAAGCGCTTTAATTTTGCGACGGTCGGTCTGTTACGCGGTCATCCGCAACAGACCCCGACCACGCTTGACCTTGAACGTTATGGCATGCAGCTGCATTGGCTGGGCTTTGCCGGTTATCGGGCGCGGCATGCACCGGGCTTTTGGGCGCCCTGGCAGGCGCAATACCCGCAATTGCAGCCGGTGCCGGAAGGTGGCGGTGGGCTGCCGGGTGCGCGGGGCTGCATGAGCCTGGTGCATCAGGTGCGCGAGCAACTGGCGGCGCCGGGTTGGGACGATTACGACGCATGGTGGCTGGCGGCCGGTACGGGCACCACCCTGGCCGGTCTGGCGTTGGGGGAGGCGGGGCAGCACAAGGTGTACGGCGCCTTGGCGGTGCCGGACGATCATGGTGTCGCGCCGCAAATCGAAGCAATTTTGCAAGCGGCGGGGCATGTGGGGCGCAACTTTGAACTGATCGACGCCAGTCGCGGCGGTTTTGCCAAGGTAGATGAAGATTTGCTGGCGTTTATCCAGGCCAGCGAAGCAGCCAGTGGTTTGCCGCTGGAGCCGCTGTATACCGGCAAAGCCTTGATGGCGCTCAAAGCGGCGGTGGAGCAGGGGCGCATCGGCCGGGGGGAACGTGTGGTGTTCGTGCACACCGGCGGCTTGCAAGGCCGCCGGGGGTTTACCTTCGCTTCGTAAACACCACCCCCGTAGGAGGTGCCGCCCCGCGATCTTTTGATCTTTAAGACAGCTCACCCCTAAGGCGTGAAAATCAGCGTCCAGGCAGTATGCGCAGCAGGGTGTTGTCTTTGATCAGGTAGTGATGGCCGAGCCCGGCGAGGGCGTGCAGGCCAATCAGCCAGTAACCGATGGTTGCGCCCAGTTCGTGCCAGCCTTTGATTTGCTTGGCGAGGTCTACGTTTTTCGCGGTCAGGGGCGGGATGTCGAGGCCATAGAAGAACACCGGCTTGTCGTTATGGCTGAGGATCAAATAACCCAGCACCGGCATGGCGATCATGAACAGGTACAGCGCCCAGTGCATCAACGTGGCCAGCGCGGTTTGCCAGGCCGGGGGCGTGGGGATGATTTTTGGCGCGACGCCCAAGGTTCGCGCCAGCAGCCGCAGCCAGACCAGCGCAAAAACCGTCAGGCCGAGCATAAAGTGGGCGTCCTTCATCAGGTTGCGACCGTCGCTGTCTTTCGGGAAAATTCCGCGAAATTCAATCGAGGCGTAAATCAATACAAACAGCAGCACCATCAGCCAGTGCAGGGCGATGGAGACACGACTGTAGCGCTCAGCGGTGCTTTTCCAGGACATGGGTTTTCCTCACGGTTCAGGTTTAGCCTCCGTTCTTGTTCGACGGAGTGCTCACACTGTAATACGCCTGCCAGGGAAAAAGCTGAGGTGGGTCAGTTTTCAGGGTTGCCGGGCACGTTGGGCCACAGGTCAGACACCAAAAACAGACGCTCGGCTTCTTCCCAGTCGCCGCTGCCGTTCTCAACCAGGCGCACCATAAGCTGTGCCGGCGCCTGCGGGTGCAGTTCGGCCAGCCACACGTCGAGTTGTTGTTTGCTCCATAACCCTTCTGGCGTAGCGTGCGCCGGGGCCAGCCAGGCGTGGCGGGGCAGGGGTTGCCAGCAGCCTTCAGCACTCTGGTGGATAAACGCGGGCCAATCACGTTGATGCAGCCAGCGCCCGCGTAAATGTTGCGGGTGTGCGCCTACGGGCGGTAGCGCATGCTCAGGCCACGGGTATAGCAGGTAGCCGCCCAGCCACAGGCTGGCAGTGAACGTCTGAATATCCAGCCCGGCCAGGATCTGCCGGCTTTCAGGACGGTTGGACATTGGCAGTTGGTGCTGGCTGAAGTGCTTGAGTTTGCGGTCCAGGCGGTCATTGCTGCCGGGGCCCAGCCAGTTGCCGGGGTCGCGGCCATCGGCCTGCTGCGGGCCAAGGTACAGCTTGATCGCCAGTTCCAGGTGGTGAACCCCGTCACGGTCGCGCAGCAACAGGTCCAGTTCACCCAAGGTGTGGCCACCCAAGCGGATCGGCAGGTTGGCCGCGAGCAGTTCTACCCCCGGCGCATGCTCGACGGCAAACTGCCAGAGCCGCTCGTAATAGCGCCCCAGTCGGCGCGTGGTGGCCAATGCCAACCACTGCTGCAGCGGCTCGCTGTGCTGGTCCAGCGTGCGCAACCAGTGTTCCAGTTGGTCCGGCGCCTGCACCCAGTCGCTGCCGGCCAGCGGGTGGCGTTGTGGCCACGGGGTTTGGCTGAGCATCGGCGGGGCGAGGATCACCCACGCCAAATCACGCACCTCAGGGTGACGTAATTGGCGGGGCAGGTTGAGCAAGTCAGGAAAGAGGATCATTGTGCGAGCATAGCTCCCGTAGCCTGAAAGGGTTTTGTCTATTGTCCTGTTTCGACCATAATCGCTGTTTTCGCACGCCTAAAACCTTGCAGGAGCCTCATGGAGCAATTTCGTAATATCGGCATTATTGGTCGTTTGGGCAGTTCTCAGGTGCTCGATACGGTTCGCCGACTGAAAAAATTCCTGCTTGAGCGGCACATGCACGTGATCCTCGAAGACACCATTGCCGAGGTATTGCCCGGGCACGGTTTGCAGACCTCCTCGCGCAAGATGCTCGGCGAAGTCTGTGACATGGTGATTGTGGTCGGTGGTGATGGCAGTTTGCTCGGCGCGGCCCGTGCACTGGCCCGCCACAATGTCCCGGTGCTGGGCATTAACCGCGGCAGCCTGGGCTTTTTGACCGATATCCGCCCGGATGAGCTGGAGGTCAAGGTCGCCGAAGTGCTCGATGGCCACTATAAGGTCGAAAACCGCTTTCTGTTGCAAGCCGAAGTTCGCCGCCACGGTGAAGCCATCGGCCAGGGCGACGCCTTGAATGACGTGGTGCTGCACCCCGGCAAGTCGACGCGGATGATCGAATTCGAAATGCACATTGACGGCCAGTTCGTCTGCAGCCAGAAGGCTGACGGTCTGATCGTCGCCACGCCAACCGGCTCTACCGCTTACGCCATGTCAGCAGGCGGCCCGATCATGCATCCCAAGCTGGATGCCATCGTGATCGTGCCGATGTACCCGCACACCCTGAGCAGCCGGCCGATTGTGGTCGATGGCAACAGCGAGCTGAAGATCGTCGTGGCCAAGGACATGCAGATCTACCCGCAAGTCTCGTGCGATGGTCAGAACCATTTCACCTGTGCGCCGGGCGACACCATCACCGTCAGCAAAAAGGCGCAAAAGCTGCGTCTGATCCACCCGTTGGACCACAACTACTATGAAGTGTGTCGGACCAAGCTTGGCTGGGGCAGCCGACTGGGCGGTAGGAGCGACTGATGCTCGATCCTGCGCGCAGTTACGATTTGATCGGTGACGTGCATGGCTGTGCTCATACCCTTGAGCACCTGCTGGAACGTCTGGGCTATCGCAAACTCGCCGGTATCTGGCGACACCCGCAACGGATAGCGGTGTTTCTCGGTGACATCATTGACCGCGGCCCGCGAATTCGCGAGTCGCTGCATATCGTTTACGACATGGTCCGGACCGGTCAGGCGCTGTGCCTGATGGGCAACCATGAATTCAACGCGCTGGGCTGGTGCACACCGGCCCCGCCAGACAGTGGCAAAGAGTATGTGCGCGAACACAATGCGCGGCACACCCGGCTGATCCACGAAACCCTTGAGCAGTTCGCCCAGTACCCCGGCGAGTGGCACGACTTTGTGCAGTGGTTTTATGACATGCCGCTGTTTGTCGACGCCGGGCGTTTCCGGGTAGTGCACGCCTGTTGGGATGCAGATGTGATAAGCCCGCTGCGCGCCCAATACCCTGACGGCTGTATTGATCAACCGTTTGTGCAGGCGGCCGCGTACGCAGACAGTTTTGCTCATCTGGCTTTCAACCGGCTGCTGCGCGGCACCGACATGCGCTTGCCGGATGGCCTGACGTTGACGGGTGGCGACGGCCTGACACGGGCGTTCTTCCGCACCAAGTTCTGGGAAGACGACCCCAAGACCTACGGCGATATTGTCTTTCAACCCGACGCATTGCCTGAGCGCGTGGCGCAACAGCCATTGTCCTCAACTGAAAAAGGCACCTTGCTGCGCTATCCGAGTGACGAGCCGTTACTGTTTGTCGGCCACTATTGGCGCAGCGGCGAGCCTGCGCCCATACGGCCAAACCTGGCCTGCCTGGACTACAGCGCGGTGCTTTACGGAAAATTAGTGGCCTACAGGCTTGATCAAGAAACCCGGCTCGATCCCGCCAAGTTTGTATGGGTGGATGTAGAGCGCCCGGAGGCTGTGCAATGAGTGTGGTGGCGGTTTTACGGTTACCGATTTCGGTCGACCTCGCAGGCTTTGTGGCGTTGCTCAAACGCATGCAAGTGCCCCATCGGGTCAGCGAAGAGGCGGGCGAGCAAGTGTTGTGGGCGCCCTCCGAGATTGCTGACGATGTGCGCAGGCTGTATGAGCAATTCCCGCTGGGCGACCCTGATAACCAGATCCCGATTGCCAAACGCCCGGCAGCAATGGGCCGCCCCGGCTTTGCCCAGCAATTGAAGGCCAGCCCGGCCACCGCTGTGATTTTGCTGATCTGCATCATCGTGGCGGTGATCACGCAGTTGGGTGACAACCTGTCCACGTTGAGTGCATTGACCTTTGTCGGCTTCAATATTCATGGTCAGTACGTAGAATTCACGCCCTTGTCGCAAAGCCTTGCTTCCGGGCAATGGTGGCGTTTGATCACCCCGATGTTTATCCACTTTGGCGTCCTGCACATTGCCATGAACGGCATGTGGTTCTGGGAACTCGGGCGCCGGGTTGAAATACGTCAGGGCAGCATCAATCTGGTGGGCTTGAGCTTGTTGTTCAGCCTGGTGTCCAACTTTGCCCAATACCTGTTTGGCGGGCCCAGCCTGTTCGGCGGGTTGTCGGGTGTGCTGTACGGCCTTTTAGGGCATGTGTGGATTTACCAGGTGATGGCGCCCAACCCGGTTTACCACCTGCCCAAAGGCGTGCTGGTGATGATGCTGGTGTGGTTGGCGTTGTGCCTGTCCGGGCTGGTGTCGATGATCGGCTTTGGCGAAATCGCCAACGCAGCCCACGTCGGCGGGTTGCTGATTGGTTGCCTCACCGGTTTGCTGGGCGGGCTTTGGGCCAGCCGCAAACAGGTTTAATTTCATCCGTATTTCGAGAGTAGAAAAGCATGTCCTCTTTCAATGAAATGATTAAAAACATCACCCCTGATATCTATCAGAGCCTGAAACTGGCGGTCGAAATCGGCAAGTGGGCCGATGGCAACAAGCTGACCGCCGAGCAGCGCGAGCTGTCGTTGCAGGCGATGATCGCCTGGGAAGTGCAAAACCTGCCTGAAGAAGAACGTACCGGCTACATGGGCCCGCAAGAATGCAGCTCCAAGTCGGCGCCCGTGCCAAACATCCTGTTTAAGTCGGATGCTATCCATTGATTGAGATTGGTCGCGGTGCAATCAGCAAAATGTCGGCAAGCCTGCAAGAGCCGACCGTTCAATATGCGTTTCGTTTGGGCGATACCGAGGTGCCGGTCAATCCGTTGATCGGGACTAAACTGCGTCTGGAGTTTCTGGGGGAGATCAACTGCACCCACTGTGGACGCAAAACCAAAAAAAGCTTCAGCCAGGGCTATTGCTACCCGTGCATGACTAAACTGGCGCAGTGCGATGTCTGCATCATGAGCCCGGAGCGCTGCCATTACGACGCAGGCACGTGCCGTGAGCCGTCGTGGGGCGAGAAGTTCTGCATGACTGACCATGTGGTGTACTTGGCCAATTCGTCAGGCGTGAAAGTCGGCATTACCCGTGCCACGCAACTGCCGACCCGCTGGCTGGATCAGGGCGCGAGCCAGGCATTGCCGATCGTGCGTGTGGCGACGCGCCAGCAGTCGGGGTTTGTCGAGGACCTGCTGCGCACCCAAGTGGCCGACCGCACCAACTGGCGCGCACTGCTAAAGGGCGATGCTCAGCCGGTGGATCTGGCGGCGGTGCGAGATGAGCTGTTTGGCAGTTGCGCAGAAGGCCTGCAGATCTTGCAGGAACGTTTCGGGCTACAGGCGGTACAACCTTTGCATAGCGTCGAGCCCATCGAGATTCGCTACCCGGTCGAGCAGTACCCGAGCAAGATCGTGAGCTTTAATCTGGACAAAGACCCTGTCGTTGAAGGCACGTTGATGGGGATCAAGGGTCAATACCTGATCTTCGACACCGGCGTTATCAATATTCGCAAATACACGGCCTACCAGTTGGCCGTGCATCAGTAAAAAGGATTGCAGCATGCGCACCGAACAACCGCAAATGATCTACCTGAAGGATTACCAGGCGCCCGAGTACCTGATTGACGAGACGCACCTGACCTTCGAGTTGTTCGAGGACCACACCCTGGTCCATGCGCAACTGGTGATGCGCCGCAATCCCGCCCGTGGTGAGGGCTTCCCGGCCCTGGCGCTGGACGGCCAGCAACTGGAGCTGCTGTCGGTCAAGCTTGATGATGTCGAGCTGACTGCAGCGGACTACGAGCTGACAGACAGCCACCTGACCCTGCACCCGACCACCGAACAGTTTGTGGTCGACACCAGCGTCAAGATCCAGCCCGAATCCAATACCGCGCTGGAAGGCTTGTACAAGTCCGGCACGATGTTCTGCACCCAGTGCGAGGCCGAAGGCTTTCGCAAGATCACTTATTACCTTGACCGCCCGGACGTGATGAGCACGTTCACCACCACCGTGGTGGCCGAGCAGCATCGCTACCCGATCCTGCTGTCCAACGGCAACCCGCTGGCCAGCGGCCCCGATGAAGACGGACGCCACTGGGCGACCTGGGAAGACCCGTTCAAAAAGCCGGCCTACCTGTTTGCCTTGGTCGCGGGCGACCTGTGGTGTGTTGAAGACACGTTCACCACCATGACCAACCGCACCGTGGCGCTGCGCATTTACGTCGAACCCGAGAACATCGACAAGTGCCAGCACGCCATGAACAGCCTGAAAAAGTCCATGCGCTGGGACGAAGAAGCCTACGGTCGTGAATACGATCTGGACATCTTCATGATCGTGGCGGTGAACGACTTCAACATGGGCGCCATGGAGAACAAAGGCCTCAACATCTTCAACTCCAGCGCCGTGCTGGCCCGTGCCGAGACGGCGACCGACGCCGCTCACCAGCGGGTTGAAGCGATTGTTGCCCACGAATACTTCCATAACTGGTCGGGCAACCGCGTGACCTGTCGCGACTGGTTCCAGTTGTCGCTCAAGGAAGGCTTCACGGTGTTCCGTGATTCCGAGTTCTCGGCCGACATGAACTCGCGGGTGGTCAAGCGCATTCAGGACGTCGCGTTCCTGCGCACGCACCAGTTCGCCGAAGATGCAGGCCCGATGGCTCACGCCGTGCGCCCTGAGAGCTTTATCGAAATATCCAACTTCTACACCCTGACTGTTTATGAGAAAGGCTCGGAAGTGGTGCGCATGCTGCAAACCTTGCTCGGCGCCGAGGGCTTTCGCAAGGGCAGCGACCTGTACTTTGAGCGCCACGACGGTCAGGCCGTGACCTGTGATGACTTCATCAAGGCCATGGAAGACGCCAATGGCGCAGACCTGAGCCAATTCAAGCGTTGGTACAGCCAGGCGGGCACCCCGCGTCTGGCCGTCAGCGAGCACTACGACGCTGAGCAAAAAACCTACAGCCTGACCTTCGCCCAAAGCTGCCCGCAGACCCCGGACAAAGTTGAAAAGCTGCCGTTCGTGATCCCGGTCGAGCTTGGCCTGTTGAATGCCCAGGGTGCCGAGTTGCCGCTGCAACTGGCCGGCGAATCGGCGGCGGTCGGCACCAGCCGTGTTCTGTCGGTGACCGAAGCCGAACAGACGTTCACCTTTGTCGGTATCAATGAAAAACCGCTGCCGTCCTTGCTGCGCGGTTTCTCGGCGCCGGTGAAATTGCAGTTTGCCTACAGCAGTGACCAACTGGTGTTCCTGATGCAACACGACACCGACGGTTTCAACCGTTGGGATGCGGGCCAGCAACTGTCGGTGCAAGTCTTGCAGACGCTGATTGGCCAGTATCAACGTGGCGAAACCCTGGTCATGGATCCGCGCTTGGTCGAAGCCCTGCGCAGCGTGCTGACCAACCCGCAACTGGATCAGGCGATGGTGGCCGAGATGCTGTCGTTGCCGGGTGAAGCCTACCTGACCGAAATCAGCGAAGTGGCCGATGTTGATGCCATTCACGCGGCCCGAGAGTTTGCGCGCAAGCAATTGGCCGACAGCCTGTTCGACGAGTTGTGGGCGCGTTATCAGGCCAACCGTGGGGTGTCTAAAGTCACGCCCTATGTGGCCGAGGATGAGCATTTCGCCCGCCGCAGCCTGCAAAACATTGCGCTGTCGTACCTGAGCTTGAGTGGCAAACCCGAAGTTGTGGCAGCCACGCTGGAGCAGTTCGAAAACAGCGACAACATGACCGAGCGCCTGAACGCGCTGGCGATACTGGTCAATTCGCCGTTTGAAGCTGAAAAAGCCCTGGCCCTGGCCAGTTTTGCCGAGCACTTCAAGGACAACCCGCTGGTCATGGATCAGTGGTTCAGCGTGCAGGCAGCCAGCCCGCTGCCGGGTGGTTTGCAGCGCGTTCAGCAACTGATGGAGCACCCTGCGTTCACCATCAAAAACCCGAACAAGGTCCGGGCCTTGATCGGTGCTTTTGCCGGGCAGAACCTGATCAACTTCCACGCCGCCGATGGCTCGGGCTACCGCTTCCTGGCGGATCTGGTTATCCAGCTCAATGCCCTTAACCCACAAATCGCCTCGCGGCAGTTGGCCCCGCTGACCCGCTGGCGCAAATACGACAGCGCCCGTCAGGCGCTGATGAAGGCAGAGCTTGAGCGCATTCGTAGCTCAGGCGAGCTGTCCAGCGACGTGTTTGAAGTGGTCAGCAAAAGCCTGGCGTAAACTCGGCGGCTGAAAAGGCGCTGACCGGTTACTCGGTCAGCGCCTTTTTTGTGTGCATTGAACACCGGTAGTCGCTGAACAATGGAGCCGAGTTGAGAGGCAGCCAGCAACGTTTTACTGCGTCAAGCGCCACTGCGGCTACTCATTGCTGTAAGCGACGTCAGGGCTGTCGGTAACGGAATACCACAGTTGTGATTGCTATTTATTTTTAGATACCTGCGCAAGGTTGACGCAATGGCGCCGACCAACTCCTTCTATGTGCAGGTACTCCGCCATGACTGTTCTGGTCGCCCCCCCGTTATCCCTCGGCCGCACTGAACTGCTTAAACAGAGCCTTATCCATCAATTCGATGGCCGCCCAACCCTGCGTGCGGTCATTGCTAATGCGCTGGAAGAGGCTCTTAAGCAGCACTTTGCAGGCTGGTTCGTAAAAATCCGCGTACTGCAGTTGCAGATCGTCTGGGCCGTCGACGCTAATGAGCAGCCTTTGCCTGCGCTGCGCTGCGTACCGTTGCTGGACGCCATGCTTGAGCACATTGCGGTCGGCACGCCTCTGAATTACAGCTACTACGAGTCAAAACAATGCTATCTGGTGCAACTGGCCGAAGGTGAAGTGCTCAGTGCCGATACCCCTTCATTCCTTGATATAGCCACTGTTGAACGGGCTATGCGCCATGTGCTGCAGCACTGGATCTGGTCATTTCAGCAGGCGATGCTGGATTTTTGGAACGAGCCTGTGCCCGGCTATCAGAGCCGCACCTTATGGCTGGGGCAATGGTTGAGTGACACCTTGCTGGCGGCCGCCAACAACTCGGCCGGTTTGAGTGATGAGCAGATTGAGGTGATAAGGGGCATCGTCAGAACCCCTTTGTTAAGTGATCGCCTTCAGCAGCGTCGGTATCGGGAGCAGCCTAAGGTCTACTTCGCCCAGATGGTACTGGGCGGGGACGGTCCGACGGTCAATCTGTTGCTGCCTGATCTGTTGATTGTGCATGGCGTTAACGGTCAGGAGCAGCTTTTGCAGTGTCGGCCGGGCGGGCACATCGAGTCCTTTGCTACGCTCGGAGCGTATGAGCGCGTGCTGGGTCGGACTCTCCCGCACCGTTACCCGGCCAAGACCCTGACCTGCAAACGTTACGAACCCGCAGGTCACTGCTTGCAGGTGCAAGCGATGATCGTGCTCAACAACCAGCTCGAACGCATTACCTCGCTGGTGGACCGGGTAACCTCCGGCGTGCGTACACTGGTTCAGTTGGAACAGCACTTAAGGGACATCACCGACCCCGCAGCCCTCGTCGAAGACGATGAGCTGCCGGCATCCGAGCCGCTGGCTCGCGTGTACAACGCCTTGCCGGTGTGGTTACGCACCGCGTCTGGGCAGGATCGCTTTGCCTACCGTTCGCACCTGACCGACCTCGCGGACATCACCCGCAAGGCCCGAGGCCGGGTATTCAATGAAGGCATTGCCGATCTTCACACCTGGGCCAGGCAACGGTTACAGCACCAGATGCGTCAGGACCAGCCGCTGGCACCGGGGTATGACCCAGATGATCTTATGCTCGATTTTGCGGTGCCGTTCGGGCCGTTTGGCACCGCCGGGCAGGTACACACCGTCACATTTACACTGACCGAACTGGCCCTGCAAAACCTGGTGGCCTGGCCGGGTGGCCACATGACCCTGCGGCATAAACACAACCAACTGATTCAAGACTGGTGGCTCACCCCTGCTTACATCAGGCAGCTCATTACCCGAGTGAATATCGGTGAGGCCTATCCCGGGTTGATCCGTCGCTTGCTGCTGGATGATGCGCCCGAGGCCCTGCGTCGCGAAGGCTTGTATGTTGAGCAGTTGCGGGTGTCTTTGCCTTTGCTTGCGCTGGAAATGAAGCTGCAGGGGCAGTGTGGATTGACCGACTGGGGCTACCGGTGCGTGGCAGCCTTGATGCAGCCCCATGCCGAGGCCCGCGTGCTGGAAGGACAAACGGTGAACATTTGCCCGTTAGGCCTGGTGAAGCAGCCTCGCGCTTTGCCTGATTTTGTCAGCAATATTTATGTGATTGGCACCGGCAACCCGTTTAACGGGCGCTGCGTGCTGTACCGACCACTGTTCAAGGAGGCGCTGATTGAATTTGGCTCGGTGCAAGACATGCTGGACGCGTTCACGACCTCAGGTGCCTTGCGCGACAGTGTGCTGGACTGGTTGCCGGATGCGGCACGATCCAGCTATGCCGACAGTGCGTTGCGCCTTGCCCGGAGGCCTGCACAGGCACAGTTCTTTTCTCAGCCGCTGAGCAGTCACTACAAGCATGACCTGTTTATGAGTACCGCTCGGGCGCTGGCAATGCTGGCTGACCGGCAAACCGTCTCGAATGCTGAAAGCCGTTGGGCGACCCTTAAGGCGGGTGGCTGGTTGTTGCTGAACAGTGTGCTGGGGTCGCCGTGGGTCAAAGGGCCGCTGGCGTTGCTGGGCTGGGTATTTTTGACCTTCACGGCAGTCCGACAGGATGTTCATGTGCTGCAAAGCGATGACGAACGAGCCCGGGCACCTGCGATTATCGACCTGCTGTTCAATATTGCTCTGGTGCTGCTACATGGGGTTCCACGCTCGCCGGTGGCCGTTCTGCCGAATGAAGAGCCTGAGCCGTGGCTGGCCACCGCGGTTGATGCCCCGATGATCGACGAGCCTCGGGCAACTGTCGAGGTCAAGACCGGATCGGTGTATTTTTCGGATGTGCCGGTGGGTAATAACCTCAGCGCTCTGGATTTCACGTGGTTCAACAACCCGAGAATCGACTTCACGCCCGCACAACTGACTTGGCTGGACCGCAATCGGGGGCCGGAAATCGGAACGGTCGAACCTGTTGCACACGGTGAACGCAAGGGCTTGTATGTGGTGAACAAAGTCTGGTGTGCGGCGGTGCGGGGCTTCAGTTACCAGGTGTCCCTGGAGGATGAGGGCGTTGTCACCGTTAATCCGGGCAACCCACTGGACACAGGGCCCTGGTTGCGCAGTGACGGGGCAGGCAAGTGGGATTTTGACAGCGGCATGCGCTTACGCGGTGGTGGACCCCGCCGTCGCAAGGCGTTGAATGAGCGACTGGCGCAACGCAATCGTCAGGTGGATGAACTGACACGAAGGCTTGAAGGATTTGTGGCGGGGGAAAAAACCACCAATGACAAGATCATTGAAGAGCTGGACAGAGCCCTGGAAGCCACTGAGGGCGAGAGAAGCCAACAGTTTACGCACATGGAAAAGAACCTGCGGATCAGGTATTTGCGCACCGTGTTGGACCACGCCAAGGCCGATCTTGTGATGGGGCTAGAGACTATACAGGCCCGTCACGCTTTAAAGCCGGACCCACAGGACCACCACATCCTGGGTGGTTTTTACCGATCACTGTGCATGGTTTCAACCAATATGTTGTTTGCCCAAAATGTTCAGGGCGGGCTGTTGAGGCAGTTGCATCCGATGTTCAATACCCATGAGGCGCTTACGCTGGACGCCGCCGGCACAGCGCAGTTTATCGGGTTCAAACGTGACTTGTTGAAAGTCCAGACCCAACAGGTCGAAGAGTTTCAGACCCTTAAACGCTATCTGCAAGCGCTCAAGGACGTGCCCCGTGTGGGCGATAAAATGGCCCGCGAGCAGGTGATCGGGCAGTTCTTCACGGACGCCGCCGGCATGGACCGCGAGGGCACTGAAATGGATTTTCAAAACCAGGTGTTAAGAACCCTGTGTGACCTGATACCCAAAGACCTCTTCGGCGAGGTGTGGGAACGATTGAACGCCATTACCGGGCCCCTGGGCTATACCGTTGAGGCTCATTCTCAATTGGCCGACAGGACCCTGTTCACGTATGGCGAGCGCCTCGAAATTCTGGAGAGTGTGCGTGAGCGGTATGCCAAGGCTCATGACGCCTTGGCGCTTTTGCAACTGGAGGTGGGCGAGCAATTGAACATGGCTGATTACCATCGGCTGAACGAAGTGCTCGAAAGGCTCAATATGACGGTGGAGCAGCAACTGGCCCAGGAAATCAAGGAGCACGATGAATGGCTGCCTGAGCAACCCGGGACCTCCAGCGCCCTGCGCTCTGCGCGGCGAATGATCCGCACGCGCAAACAGGGCATTCTGATCGGCGTCGCCCGTGCTCGTGCATCTGAACAGGACCCGGAAGTCGTCGATGTCATGACGTCCACGTCTGCTGTCGAACGCCGTTCGCAAAGCCCGGAACCCGATAAGCCCAAGCTGGTGTTCACCCAATCACCCAATCACCCGAGAACATGTGGGACGAGATCCAAAGGCCGTTGCCTCGACAGGATGGTCGCGCATTGGGAGCTATTCGCAGTCAGTGCAATACGTTGCTGGGCAAACTCGATGAAAAAATCAGGCTGGTGAAACTTTATTCGGGGCGCTCCAGATACCCGCTGGAGATGGAAGAAACCCTGGAGAGGGAAGCGCAAAAACTGGACGTGCTGATCGCTGAAATTGAACGCACCTTTGCCGATGAACCGGTCGTGGACAAACCCAAACCGGGTACTGCGCGTTCATTGCTCAAGCGCTTGCGCGAGGGGGCAACCAAGTTGCGCGAGCAAGGCATCTGGGTGCTCAAGTCGGTGCCGCCGACCACACCGGTGGTGGAATTTCTGTTGAGCAAAGGCGAGGTCAGCCTGGTGCGCATTGGTCAGCGTGTGGTTTTGAAGGGAGAGCGTCGGGATGTGGTTCAAGAGTACGAGGTGCGTACTAAAAACAACCAGGTGCTGTGGTACGCGCACCTGCATTACCCCGACCTCACCACGCCTGCAAAATCGCCGTCGGCGGCGCATTTCAAGCTCAAGAACCAGCGTTATGACAGCCAGGCCAGCCTGGCTGCCAAGGGGCAAGCGGCGACGGTGTATTACGGCAAAATCAGCGAAAAAATGCTCGATGAGCGGTTTTGGCCTCTGGAAGGTTAAACGCCTGAGGCGGGCGTAGGGTGGATGGCCTTTATGGCCTATCATTACGCCTTTCCAACAGGTGATTGATTAATGAACGATTCAAACCAGACCTTGCGCGCAGCCCTTGAAACCAGCGATATGCTGGAAATTGACGGGCTGCATGCTTTTGAGTTTTCCCTTGATGACCAAGGGCTGCTCATTGAAGCCATGGATGGTCGGGTCAACAAGCGCTGGAGCTTGACCCCGGAGCAGGTTGAAGCGGCGGTGTTTGACGATAAGTTGCAAAGCTGGACGCTGAGCGGCGACACAAGTGAACACCGCCTGGTTTGCTTTAGCGCCGTGTGCGCCAGCAACGACGATGACGATGAGGCGAATGATGAAGCTTAAATGGTTGCCCTTGTTGATGGCCTCCAGTGTGGGGGCGATGTCGGCTCACGCCGCCTGTACCGCTGATGCAGAGTTGCTGGTGGGTTCTTATACCCAAGGCAAAAGCCAGGGTATTTACCGCTTGCAGTTTGACAGCGAGAGCGGGCGCATTACCCCTGAGCCGTTGCAAGTCTTCAAGGCTGCCAACCCGTCGTGGTTGACCCTGTCCAAAGATCAGAGCCGTCTGTTTGTGGTGAATGAGAATGGGCAAGGTCAGGCGGACGTTGTCGGGCGTGTCAGCAGTCTTGTGATTGATCCAAAAACCCATGAATTGAGGCTGGTCAATCAGGTTAAAACCTTGGGCGAAGAGCCGACGCACTCCAGCTTGAGTGCCGATGAAAAATATCTGTTCATTGCCAACTACGGTGTGCATGAAGACCCGGGTGGCAGTCTGGCCGTATTGCCGGTCAATGCCGATGGCCAATTGCAGCCTGTTACGCAAATGAGCAGCCATCAGCCAAGCCGGGTAAACCCTGAACGGCAAATGTCGGCCCATGTGCATTCGGTGGTGTCGTCACCTGACGGAAAATTTGTCTACGCCAGTGATTTGGGCGCAGACAAAGTGTTTGTTTACCGCTACGACCCCGCAGCCAACCCGGAACACCCGCTGGTCGCAGCCACGCCTGCGGCCATTGAGTTGCCTGCTGGCAGCGGGCCCCGTCATTTGTTGTTCTCCAAGGACGGCAAACACGCGTACCTGACCACCGAAATGAGCGCGCAGGTGTTTGTGTTTGACTATGACAATGGTCAGCTCAAACAGCGCCAGGCATTGGACCTTGCCCATGGCATGCCCGCGCAGAACCGCGCAGCAGGCGCAGTGCACGCCTCTGCCGATGGCAAGTTCCTGTACGTGAGCAATCGCGGCAAGGCCAACGAGCTTTTGGTGTTCGCCATCAACCCGGCGAATGGCGAGTTGAGCGAGATCCAGCGTCGTTCGGTTGACGGTGATCACCCGCGCGAATTCACCCTGAGCCCCAATGGCAAATTCGTGCTGATCGCCAACCAGATGAGCAATGAAATCGTGGTGGTTGAGCGTGATCCCGTGACCGGCAAGCTGGGTAAAACCCTGCAAAAGCTGGCGATGGATGCACCCTCCGATGTGAAATTCATTCACTGCCCTTAAGGCTTGAGTTGAAGGCTGCGCCTTCTATCAATCGCGCTGATACTGGTTAGTGGCGCAATGAATTTCAGTGTGAAGACCCTTGGCGTTAAGTTTGCTCCACGGCCTGAACAGGCAAGCAAGCTAACTGAATCGTCGAGGGTTACCGCAATGAACTTCAATCTTTTCTCCGTCATCGCTGCTTCCGCCATCTCTGCCACCGTGGCCCTGCCAGCCAGCGCCAACACCGTGACCAGCGACAAAAAGTCCACGGCGTATACCCAGAAATACCTGCAGCAAAGCGCCAACTTCTATGCGGCCCTGGACCCTAAATCTCAGTCCTGAACGCCCGTTAGGGGAGCATCTGCCTCGCGATCCTTTGACCTTTAATAGATCGCGAGACATTCAGGCCTGCTCCAGCCGCTCGTGCAGCACCTAACGTTGATAGGTCTTTCGGTAAGCGGTTGGACTAACACCAACCATCGAAGAAAAATGTTGACGTAATGAGAGGCTTGACCCAAAGCCACAGGACTCAGCGATTTTCTCCATGCTTAGATGAGTCGTTTCGAGCTGTACTTGCGCGGCTTTGATTCGCTCGTTAATGAGCCATTGGCCAAACGTCGAGCCAGTCAGTAGCTTGAAGTGGCGAGTGAAACTGCGTCTGCTCATGGCCAGCTTTGTCGCGACTTGATCAATAGAGAAGGGCTGGTTGAGGTTTTCTCGAAGCCCGTCCATTAGTTGCCCGAGACGCAGGTCGGCGGCGTCTTGAGGAACTGGCTGGCTGATGAATTGGGCCTGGCCACCGTCCCGATGTGGTGAGACGAGCAACTGACGTGCCAACGAATTGGCAACCTCCCGTCCATAAGTGCGCCTGACGATATGGATGCAGCAATCTAGCCCCGCAGCCACCCCCGCAGAGGTCAGAACCTGCTGCGCTTCGACGTAGAGTACTTTCGCGTCCACCTGGATTTCAGGGAAGTCGTGAGCCAGATGCGCGGCCCAAGCCCAGTGCGTAGTCGCCCGCTTGCCCTGCAGTAAACCTGCGTGAGCAAGCACGAAAGCTCCCAGACACAGACCCACAACCAGCGCTCCATTTGCATGAGCTGCTTTAAGCGTCTCGATGAGCGCCTGCGGCGGCGCTTCGGTGACATCGCGCCAGCTAGGCACAATTACAATATCTGCCCCCACGACCTCATTAAGATCATGCTCGCAATGGACAGCGAAACCGGCATTGGTGCGCAGTTCTCCAGCCTCGCCCGCACACACCACCAGTTCGAACCAGGGCGACTCTCCCACCTTGCGGTCTTTGCCGAACACAAGGCAGGGGACCGAAAGGTGAAACGGGCTGATGTCATTAAAGGCGATGACTGCAACTGTCAAAGGTTTGTCCATGGGGCTGGCCTTAAGAAGATTGGCCCGATTCTATCGAAGAAGGTATATCGGGCCAATGGTGCGGTTTTTCAGATGCGTCCACTCTGATCGCAGGTGTTTTGCACCTGAAAAAGGTACCTCAGAGATCAAGCCAATGAACATACCGACCCTTTGCATGCTCGGAGCACTTATGACGACTCTTTCGCTCACCCCATCAGCACAAGCGGCCGACCCCGTGCCTTCCATTCCGTATACCAGTGAGTCCACCAGCTATCATTGGTCCAGCGTGGACGGAGTGAAGATTTTTTATCGTGAAGCGGGCCCCAAGGGCGCCCCAACCCTGGTGCTGCTTCATGGATACCCTTCGTCTTCGAGGATGTGGGATTCGCTGATACCACTGCTCGCGGACCGGTATCACATCATCGCGCCCGATTATCCGGGATTTGGCAGAAGCGACGCGCCCTCGGCCACTACTTACGCCTACACGTTTGATCATCTTGCTCACAGCATGGGCCAATTGCTGACGCAGTTGGGCATCAATCAATACACGCTGTTCATGCAGGATTATGGCGGCCCGGTGGGCTTCAGAATGATCCTCGAAGCGCCACAAAAACTGCACGGCATCATCATCCAGAATGCAAATGCTTATAACGAGGGCCTGGGGGCTAAGTGGGCGAATATAGCCGAGTATTGGAAAGCACCTGACGAACACCCCGAACAAGTCGAAGCATTCATTGGCTTCGAGGGCACGAAGCAGCGTCATCTGGGTACCAGCCCTCATTCCGAGCGCTACAACCCGGATGCCTGGGAGGACGAATTTGCTGCCATCTCCCGACCTGGCAGCGGACAATCCAGTCGGCACTGCTGCTCGACTATCGGACCAACGTCGCCTCTTACCCTAAATGGCAACAATGGTTGAAGGCCAACCAGCCACCCATGCTGGTTATGTGGGGAAAATACGACCCGTCGTTTATCGTGCCGGGGGCCTTGCGCTACAAGGACGATGTGCCCGGCGCCGAGGTTCATATTCTGGAGGCTGGACACTTCGCACTTGATGAGCAAACCGAACAGGTCGCCAACCTGACACGTCTATTTATGGCGCGAATTTCTACCGGCCTATAGTCAGCACCTGACGCGGCCCGGTGCAATCACCGGGCCTGGATGGCAGGTCAAAAGCTCAGCGTATTCAGCAACTTTGCAGTCGGCCCTTCAGCGGGGCCGACCATGGCGTAGTTATAGCCGGGGCCTGACCAGTAGTCGGCCTGCAAGTCCCCATCGCGTCGGCTGCCTCGGGGCAGCAGACTGTTTTGCGGGCCTGGCGGGCGGATGTAAAAGCTGATTTGCTGCCCCTGCGGGTTTTCATACAGCACCATTGCCGCGCCGCCTTGATCGGTTGTGAGCAAGCGGCAACTGACCGGTTTGAAGCCTGCGCGGCTCAAGTCCGGCAGGCGTTCGGCGTGGCTGAAATAACGATCCATCCAGGCTTGCATGTCGCTGCTTTGCTCGACCTTGTAGTCGGCAGGCAGAAATCCCTGTTCGGCAAACATGCGATGTGCTGCCAGTGCGTCGGTCATCGGCAGGATGGCCGGGCTCAAGGTCATTTGCCGGGCCTGCCAGCCGCCGAGCCCGCCCACACTCACTGCAATCAACAAGACCGCCGCCGTAGCCCAATGACGCGTGGCCTGGCGACGTTGGCGCTGGCGAATGGCCGCAGGGTCGAGTGCCGGGTTATCCGGTTGTTGGAGGGTTTGCTGCAACGCCGTACGAAGGTTTTGTGCATCTCGCTGCCAGGCATGAACCCGGGCGGCGGCCTCGGGGTGGGCGTCTAGATAGCGCTCGACCTGTTGTCGTTCAGACTCGCTGAGCGCGTGATCGACGTAAGCATGCAGGTCGTGCTCACTGGGCGGGGTGGTGATCATTTAAGTCTCCGCAAAGCAGGGCGGGTAATTTCGCCTTCACTGAGTGCGCGCAGGGCCTGGCGTGCGCGTGACAGACGCGACATCACTGTGCCGATCGGCACTTCAAGGATGTCGGCCACTTGCTGGTAACTCAATCCCTCCACAGAAATCCATAACAGCAGCGCCCGTTGCTCGGTGCTCAACTGGTCGAATGCTTGCAGCGTGGTTTGGGCTATTACGGTGCGCTCGGTAGAGGGTTGCGCCTCGTCGCGGCCGGTAAAGAACTCCAGCATCCGCGCATAGCGCCGGGTGCGCCGATGGTTGTCGACAAACTGGCGGTACAGAATGGTAAACAGCCAGGCCCGTAAATCACCGTCCGGGCGTTTACTGGCGACGCTGCCGAGGGCGCGCTCAAGGCAATTTTGCACCAGGTCGTCGGCATTGCTGGCGTGGCGCGTCAACGACAGGGCAAAGCGCCTGAGGCTCGGCATGAGTTCGCGCAATTGCTCGTCAAATGGATGCATGGTGACTGGCGCCGGGTGGGTCTGTTAATCGGATCAGCGTCATGAAGACGATCAGTCTTAGCCTTTATTCCCCTGGGCTTGAAAATAAATAATCTGAAAATAATTGCCTGGCGCCGGGAATAAGCCTGATCGGCCTGCGTCTCATAGGTCATCCACCTGATGGCCCGTGGCCAAGGAACACTTTATGGTAGATCAATTACCGCCCGTACGGCCCGTGAAAGCGGCATTGAGCCCCGCAAGTGTGTTGCTGCGTCTGGCGGGTATTGGCGCAGTGGTAGCGGTCATCGCCACAACCTTCTTTTACGTCAACGGCACGCTGGATGCCGAACGCTTGCGGCCCAAAACCCTGGTCAATGCCCTGGAGCGCAACAATGGCGTGCATCCGGGGTATCGGCGTAACCATGCCAAAGGCATGTGCGTGATCGGGTATTTCGAGAGCAACGGCAATGCTCAGTCGTTGTCCCGCGCACAAGTCTTTGAAACCGGTCGTACTCCGGTCGTGGGCCGCTTTGCCTTGCCGAGCGGCAACCCCTACGCGCCGGACAGCAGTGTGCCGATCCGCAGCTTGGCGTTGCGCTTTACACAGGCCAATGGTCAGCAATGGCGAACCGGGATGAACAGCATGCCAGTCTTCCCGGTGGGCACGCCTGAAGCGTTCTATGCGATGTTGCAAGCGGGGACGCCGGACCCGGCTACCGGCAAGCCGAAGCCCGACGCCATGCCGACGTTTTTTGCTGCACACCCTGAAACCGCAGCCTTTTTGCAATGGGTGAAAACCGCCAAACCCTCGGCCAGCTTTGCGACTGAAAGCTACAACGGGATTAACGCGTTCTATCTGGTGAATGCTGCCGGGCAGCGTCAGGCCGTGCGCTGGGGCGTGGTGCCGGAAGGTCAGGATGCCGCCGGGGCAACGGCCCCCAATGATGCGGACTACCTGGAAAAAGACTTGGTGCAGCGATTGTCGGCCGGGCCATTGAGATGGCAGTTCAACCTGACGTTGGCCGACACGGGGGACTCGGTCAACGATGCGAGTAAAACCTGGCCAGCCAGCCGTAAGGTGGTCAATGCGGGGACCTTGGTGCTGCAAAGTGCGGAGCCACAAAACGATGGCGAATGCCGTGACATCAACTACGACCCGTTGATTTTGCCCAATGGCATTGAAGGCTCGGACGACCCCTTGCTGGCTGCACGCTCGGCCGCCTATGCCAGTTCTTATTTGCGGCGTACCAGTGAAGTTGATCAGTTGTCCCAGGAGAAGCGTCCATGAGCACCTCTAACACGCATTTCGCACCTTTGGCGCGCCTGCTGCATTGGCTGATGGCGTTGATGATCATTGCCATGCTGTTTATTGGGGCGGGGCTGGCGGCCTCTGTCTCCGAGCGGCATGAATGGTTGCTCAACCTGCACAAACCCCTGGGGATTGCCATCTTGCTGCTGGTGATTGTGCGGCTGTTTGTGCGCTTTACCACCCATCAACCGGCGTTGCCTGCTGATATGCCGGCGGTCCAGGTTCTGGCTGCAAAACTGTCTCACGTGTTGCTGTACGCACTGATGTTCAGCCTGCCGCTCATCGGTTGGGCGATGATCTCGGCGGCGGGTGACCCGGTGATGTTGAGCAGCTCCTTGCAACTGCCATCCATCCTGCCGGCTAACCCAAGCACCTTTGCGTTCTTGCGCAAGACCCACACGTACCTGGCGTATTTGTTGTTTTTTACCGTGTTGGCGCATTTGGCGGCAGCGTTGTTCCACGGCTGGGTGCGCCGTGACGGGGTGTTGGAAAGCATGGTGCGGGGCAAGGATTGAAGACCCTGTAGTCGCTGCCGAAGCATGAGGCTGCGAATTGCCCCAAGACGGCGTTCCTGCGACCCGCATCGCAGCTTCGTGCCTCGTCAGCGGCTACAAGGCTGGCGAAAATCCTGTAGCCGCTGCCGAAGGATGAGGCTGCGATGGGTTGCGTAGCGACCCCAAAGCGGCGGTCCTGCGGCCCGCATCGCAGCCTCATGCTTCGGCAGCGACTACAAGTTGGCGAAAATCCTGTCAGGCGGTTTTAGTCATGACGGAGATAAATAGTTCCGACGCTAAAAACCGTTCCAGCCAGGCATTCAGGCGGGGGTATGGCGCTTGTTCGAACCAGTCGCGGTCGACGTGGGCGAACTGGCGCACAAACGGTGCCAGGGCAATGTCCGCCAGGCTCAAGGTGTCGCCAGCCAGGTAAGGGGTCTGCTCAAGCAACACTTCCAGGCGCTGCAAAAACGCCGCCCCTTGGGCGCGATAGTGCTCCATGGGCTGTTCCGGGTAGCGGATGGCGTATTTGTAGCGGTCAAGGTTGACCTTGAAGACCTGGTCGTTTTCTTCAATCAGCGCCGCACTGTCCGGACCAAGCCAGTTGTCCGGGTCATGCCGGGCCAAGGCCCAGTGCATGATCTCCAGGCTTTGCTCAATCACCCGGCCATCGGCACAGACCAATACCGGTACGGTGCCTTTGGGCGACAGCGCGAGCATTTCAGCCGGCTTGGCCTTGAGGCTGACTTCTACAGTCGATAACGGCACGCCGCTGTAACGCAGGGCCATGCGCGCCCGCATGGCATACGGGCAGCGACGGAAGGAATACAGCACGTTGCCGGTCATTTGACCTCCACGGTGCTCAGGCCATTGCCTTGGCGCCGCACCTGGATTTGCACCGGAATGCGTTCATGCATTTCCTGTACGTGGGATATCACCCCAACTTTGCGCCCTTGGGCTTGCAGGCCGTCGAGGGCATCCATGGCCAATTGCAAAGATTCAGGGTCCAGGCTGCCAAACCCTTCGTCGATAAACAGCGACTCGATTTTCAGCGTGCTGGACGCCATCGACGCCAACCCCAAGGCCAGTGCCAACGACACCAGGAAGGTTTCACCGCCGGATAGCGAATGTACCGAGCGCAGTTCGTCGCCCATTTCGGTGTCCATCACCAGCAAACCGAGCATGCTGCCGCCGCGCTTGAGGCGATAACGTTTAACCAGTTGGCGCAGTTGGGCGTTGGCGTGGTGTACCAGCAGGTCGAGGTTGTAGGCCTGGGCGATCTTGCGGAATTTATCGCCGGTGCCCGAACCGATCAGCTCGCTCAGACGCGCCCAGCGCTGCCATTCTTCATAGGCTTGGGCGATACGTTGCGCCAGCGCTTGATTGGCTTCCTGACGACGTTGGTCTTCTGCCTGTTGCGCCCGCAGTTCTGCCACGTGTTGTTCGCTGGCGGCGATTAGCGCGTTCAGTTCATTGAGGGCAACCTCAAGCGCTTGGGCATCAAGGTTGCCATTGGCCTGCGCTTGATGCTGGTTGAGGCGTTGCTCACGTTCCTGGAGCAGGACGCGGGCTTGTTCGACGGCTTTTTCGCTGGCTTGCAGCTGCTGGCGCAGGTCGCGAATGTGCGTGTCGTCGAAGCTCAGCAATTGTTGCAAACGGACCGTGTCGAGCGCTGAGTGCTGCCCGCGCCATTGCTCGACCTGTTCGCTCACACTGCTGTGTTCAGTTTGCAGGGCGTGCAGGCGCTCTTGTTGGGCCTTGAGCTGGGCTGCCAGTTGCACTAATTGGTGGTCGGTGGCTTGCAGCGCTTCACTGGCGTGGGTCTGGGCGTTGCGTGCCTGCTCAAGCGCCTGCTCAAGCTGGTGCTGCCACTGTTCGGCGCTCGGGTGATCACCCAGCAATTGCTTGAGGCTTTGCTGGCCTGCCTGCTGTTGTTCGAGCAACTCAGTTACGTTGCGTTGCAGGGCATCCAGCTCTTTAGTATGGGTGGCTTGCTGATACTGCTCACGCTCGATGCGGCCGGCGCGTTCAGTCTGCTCAGTCTGTTCATCGCGCTGTTGATCCAGTTGTTCAAGGCGATGGGTGACCTGCTGATCAAGCTGCATAAAGCAGGCTGAGGCGTTTTCACGCAGTGCCGCCAGCGTGGTCTTGGGCAGCAGATTGGCAAACTCGGCCAGTTCTTCCTCAAAGCGCAACGTGTCAGCCTTGAGGTGTTGTTGCTGCTCGCTGAGTTGCTGTGTGGCTTGCTGGCTGGCTTCGGTACTACGTTGCAGTTGTTGCTGCAATGCAGCAGCTTCTTTTTGCAGGGCGAGCAGAGCGTTTTGACGTTGTTCGTCTTGGCTGATGCTGTGCTGCAACTGGCTCAAGCGTTGAGTCAGCCAGCCTTCACGCTTGGCCGGGTCTTGCCCTTGCCATTGCGCATACAGCGGATGGGCTTCCAGGCCAGGGGCCAGCGCCTGAGTTTCTTCGCCAAGTTGCTGATGCTGCTGTATCAGTTCGCGCTGTTGCGCGTTGACCCCGGCGAGTTGCTCACGCAACTGGTTGAGCGTTTCCTTGAGGGCATCGACCGTCTTGCGCGCATGGGTCTCTTCTTCCTCGTCAAAGCGCGACAGGCTCTGCAACAGCGCTTCAGGCTGGTGATACGGGTGTTCATGGCTGCCGCAGACCGGGCAGGGATGATCGTCCTGAAGCTGTGCGCGCAGCTCTTCGACGCTGGCGCTGCGGGCCAGGCGCTGGCGTTCAAGCAACTGCTGAGTCACGCGCAAGGCTTGCTCGGCAGCTTCAAATTCTTTTTTGGTCTGGGTGCCTTGGCCGATGAGCGTTTCGCGTTCGGTTTGCAGGTTTTGCAGTTTGACCTGCACCGCCTGTAAACGCGCTTCAAGGGCCAGTTGGCTACTGCACAGGCGCTGTAAGTCTTCAAAGGCGCGCTGTTGCTGACGGTTGTCAGCCAGCAGGCTGCCCAGGGTCTGGATCTGCTCATTGACGGCGTGGGGTTCGGCAGCGGCTTCCTGGAACAAGATTTCCAGGCTGCTGTGCAGTTCAGTGAGCTGCTGAGCTGCCTGGCTGGCGCGTTGTTCCAGCGCTGGTAATTCTTCACGGCCTTTGTTCAGCGTGGTGCTCAGGCGCACCAATTGCTGCAGGCCGCGACGGTAACCGTCCCAGGCATTGGCCAAGGGGGCCAGTTCGGCGCTGTGCTCCAGATGCGCAGCGATCTGCGCCAAGCGTTCTGTGCCTTGCTGCTGGCGCTCAAGCAGGCCATTCAAGGCCTTTTGCCCTTCGGCGCAAGCGTCTTCAGCCTGCTTTTTAAGCGCCTGTTGCGCGTCCAGGGCCTGGGTCAGACGCGTGAGATTGGCGTGTTCCAGATGGGCTTTTTGCAGATGCGGTGCGGCATCCCGTAGCTCGGCCTGGGCCTGATTGGCCGCCTGTTGGGCAGTCTGGAGTGCTTGTTGCAGTTGAGTCTGGCGTTGATTCAACTCCACTTGCTGTTGCAAGTGCCCGGCGATCTGCTCGGCCAGTGGGCTGAGTTGCGTGTCCAGTTCGGCCAAGCGGGTGAACTGATGACGCTGGGGCGCCAGTTGCTCCAGTAACTCGAGGGTTTGTCGCTGCTCGGCCTGGCCGTCCCACTGGGCTTGGGCCTGCTGGAGCTGTTCGGCGGCACTCTGTTGCTGTTCTTGCAGCTCACGCAGGGTTTTGAGCCACGTGTGTTGCTGTTCAAGTTGCTTGAGCTGGCTTTGCCGGGTTTTCAGCAGTTGTTGCGCCTCGCTATGACGCTGGTCCAGCTCGGCACGGGCATCGGGCTCCAGCGGGGTCACGCCGACGGCTTGATCTTGCAGTTGCTTGTGCGCATCGCGGGCTTCTTTGGCTTTGTCGAAGGCACGCTTGCCGAGACGGGTGTACAGCGCCGTGTCGGTGAGTTTTTCCAGCAGTTCGCTGCGCTCGTTGTCATCGGCCTTAAGAAACGCACTGAACTCGCTTTGCGCCAGCATTACGGCACGGGTGAACTGTTCGAAGTTCAGGCCCAGACGTGACTCCAGCTGCACTTTGTAATCGCTTTTCTGGCTGGCCAGCAGTTGATCGCTGTTCAGATCGCGCAGGCTCTGGCGGCTGGCTTGCAGCTTGCCATTGGCCTTTTCGCGGGCGCGGTTGGCTTCCCAGCGAGCACGATAGCGGCGGCCATCAATGCCGACGAAATCGACTTCGGCATAGCCTTCGCCGGTGCCGCGCCGCAGCAGGGTGCGCGGGTCACCGGTGGCGATCTCGCCGTCGGCATCCGGGACCTTGGCATCCCGGCCGGTGTGGTTCAGCCGCGGCACTGCACCGAACAAGGCCAGGCACAGGGCGTCGAGCAAGGTGCTTTTACCGGCGCCGGTGGGGCCGGTAATTGCAAACAGCCCGGCACTGGCCAGTGGCTCGGCGGTGAAGTCCAGCTCAAAAGGGCCAGCCAGTGAAGCCAGGTTTTTCAGGCGAATCGCGAGTATTTTCATGGCTGTTCACCTTCCATCTGGACTTCTTGCAGCAGCACGGCAAAGTCTTTGAGGGTTTGCTCGTCGGCTTCACTGCCGTAGCTGTCCTGCCAGGCGCGACTGAACAGCTCTTGCGGGGTCAATTGGTCCAGCTCGATCAATTGCGCGGCGTCGTTGTCCCCGGCGCGACTGCCATTACCGGCGTATTCAGCAGAGATGCGCACCAGGCGCACGGCTTTGCCCAGCAGGGCGGTTTCAATTTGCTGGCGCAAGTCGGGTTGCGGCTCGTCCAGCTTGACCCGCACTTCAAGCCACGGTTGGCGCTGGGTGTCGGCCAACAGGTCAATGTCCGGCAACTCCGCCAGTTGGCCGAGAATCTCAAGCAGTGGCGCCGGGCCGACCCGTTGCAGATTAACGGCGCGCGGGATCAAGCGGCTTTCGACGCTGACCAGGGCTTCGCCGTCGAGTTTGACGTCGAGAATCTGGTGCTTGTAGCCGATCTCGGAAAACGACAGCGGGATCGGCGAACCGCAGTAGCGGATGCGCTCTTCACTGTTCACCCGTTGCGGTTTGTGCAGATGGCCCAGCGCCACATAGCTGATGCTGGGGCCGAACAGGCTGGCGGGCAGGGCTTCGGCATTGCCGATGATCAGGCTGCGCTCCGAGTCTTCGGACACCGAACCGCCCGCCATGTGCGCGTGGCTGATGGCAATCAGCGCTTGCCCGGGCTTGCGTTTGGCGTTGGCCGCTTCAATCAGCCATTCGTGGACCTGGCCAATACCGCGCAGGTAATCATCCCCCAAGTGTGCGCCGGTCACTTCGGCCGGGCGCAAGAAGGGCAGGGCCAGGCACCATGCGGCGATCTCGCCTGAGGCGTCAGGCAGCGGAATCAACAGGCGTTCGGCATCCAGCTGGCCATCATCGAGCCACAGCACACGGCCCAGTGCATGGGTACGCAAACGGCGCATCAACGGCGCTGGCAATTCGATACGCGAGCCGGAGTCGTGGTTACCAGCGATCATCACGATGGTCAGCTTGGGTTGTTGCTCGTGGGCGCTGACGATGAAGTCGTACAGGCGTTCCTGAGCTTTGACTGGCGGGTTGACGGTGTCAAAAATGTCCCCGGCAATCAGCAACACATCGGGTTGTTCAGTGGCCAGTTGGGTGAGTAGCCAGCTCAGAAAGCAAGCGTGTTCGAAGTCGCGTTCCTGGCCGTGGAGGTTTTGCCCCAAGTGCCAGTCGGAAGTGTGAAACAGGCGCATAACAAAATCCGTTTAAAAAGGGTAAAGCGTACCCGCGATTATTTGGGGTAGAGCGGCGGCAGGCTGCTGGATTCGCTGGCGGTGTCCTGCTCGCGTTCGGCGGCCGGGATGCTGCGAATCGCTTTCCACAGTTCTTCACCTTGCCAGTACTGGCCGGTTTCGCTGTAGAGCGCGCCGTTGAGGCCATCCAGTGCATCGGACAGCAGTACAAAACGTGCGGCCATTTCGGCCAGGGTTTCTGGTTGTTGCCGCGCCCAGGCGTCCAGCGCCTGGCGTGTGGCCTGCGGGTCGTTGGCCAAGCTGGCGCGCTTGATGTCGTCGAGCAGTGTGCGTGGGCTCGGACCGGTTTGCGCAGCTCGCAGAATGGCCGGTTGCCAGCGTGCGCGCCACCACAGGCCGAAGCCAATGAATGTAGTACAGGCCAGCAGCAGGGTGCTCAGTTGCCACAGCCACAGCGATGAGTCATCGCTGTCGGCGATCGGGCCAGCGCCGGTCGGCGTATCGGCTGCCAGACTGGTATTGGCCGCCACCTGCAAGGTGCGGGCGGGCAGGTAGCTGCGCTCTAGACGGTCTTCGTGGGTGTTCCACCACACCAGTTCAACGGCGGGCAGTTCCACCTGGCCTACTCGCGTCGGCACCAAGGCTTCACGCTCTTCGCGGCTGCCGATCAGACCGTTGTCAGTGACCTGATTGCTCAGTTGCGGCAAGTCGGGGTAACGCCGCAAGCCATTCACGTCGGTGGCGGGCAGCGGCGGCAATTGGGCGCTGGACAGGCCTTCGGCCTTGAGGGTCAAGGTGCGGGTTAGCGAGTCGCCCACTTTGGAGTGATCCGGCTCGGGGTTCCAGCTTTCGCTCAGGCTCAGGCTGCGGGCCGGTAGCCAGGCGGCAGTGGCCGGATAGTCTTCAGGTTTGGGTTTGACCTGCAACGGGATTTCGGTCGAGGTCACGTGGACCATTTTCCCGGGCTTTGGCGCGCTGGGCGTCGAGGTGTTGCCGGGCTGGTTGTCCACCTGTGTCGCGCTGAAGGTCAGCGCGGGAATTTGCAGCTCGCCGCTGTGTTGCGGGTAGATGCCGTAGCGCACCTCGATTACGCCGTGGCGCACGCCATTGATCAGTTTCTCGTAAGTGCGCGACTCGCCCAGTTGCTCAACAATGGCGTCTTGCAGGTGCAGCGGGGTCAGGTTGCTGTCGTCGTACAGCGCGACCGAGTGATAAACGCGCAGGGTCAATATCGCCTGGGCTTGTACGTACACACTCGGCTGGTCGAGGCTGGCTTCAATGAACACGGGGGCCAGCTCGGAATCACTGGCGCTGCTCTGGGTCACCGTGAGGTTGATCGGCAAACTGTGATAATCGCCCACTTGCAGGGATGGAATGGTCACGGTGCCGGTCTGCTTGGGTTGCAGGGTGATGATCCAGCGCGTGGTGGCTTTGTTGTCATCGTTGAGCGTGGTCAGTTGGTTGACTTGACGCGTGCCGCGCACTTCAAACAGGGTATCCAGCGGCGCCAGATCGGGTTTGCCGAACAGCGTGGCGTCATTGGTCTCAAGGGTCAGCTCGACGGTTTCACCGGAGTTGAGCTGATCGCGGTCAACACTGGCGACCAGTCCCAGCGCATGGGCGGGCACTGTCCAGCAACAGAGCAAAAAGAGTAAAACGCAGAAGCGATTCATTGCGGCGAGTCCTGATGTTGCTGCTGTTCGTACCAAAATTTTCGTCGTAGCAATTCACTGGGGTTGTCGGGAATCTGTCTGAGCCATTGCTCCAGCGCCTGGTGGTGTTCGTCATCCAGCACATCTGTGCTCGGGGCGGGTGGACGGGTGGTGGTTTGTTCTTCCGGTTCGTTGCCGGGCTCGTTGCCAGCCGGTGGCGGTTCAACGGCGTCGTCCGGGTTGGCATGGGCGGCCGGGTCGGTGGCCGCGCTGCTTTGATCATGCTGGCCGTTTTCGCCGGTGGTTGTGGCATTACTGCTGCTGACGGACGGATCGGTGTCGTCGGGTTCGGCGGGTTTCTCCGGCACTTTGTCCGGCGGCGGTGTGTCTAGTTCGCGTTTTTGCTCAAGCACTTGCTCGACCAGCGCTTTGTTCTGCGCGGCGACTTGCAGGTCGGGTTGCAACTCCAAAGCTTGCTCGTAGGCGTCAATCGCCGCCTCGAGTTCACCACTCATGGCCAATGCGTTACCACGATTGTAGTGCGCGCTGGCACTGTTGACCTCGGCAAAGCGCTGAGCCGCCGCGCTGTAATCGCCCGCCTGATACAGCGCCAGACCTTGCCACAACGGGTCTTTGAAGTGTTCGACGGCTTGTAACGGTTTTTTCTGCTCCAGCAGGCGCTGGCCTTGTTGGTCGGGGCGCAACCACAGATCGGTCAGGCTAAAGGCATAGCTGGGTTGAGGCAGCATAAACAGCAGCGGCAGGCAGAACAGCCAGCCACGACGGCCCGCGCACGCGGCCAGCAGTAGCAGTGGCAGCAATAGCCAGTAGCCTTGGTCAGACCAGGTGT
This sequence comes from Pseudomonas sp. PS01297, assembly GCF_029959305.1. NCBI lineage: Bacteria > Pseudomonadati > Pseudomonadota > Gammaproteobacteria > Pseudomonadales > Pseudomonadaceae > Pseudomonas > Pseudomonas sp. PS01297. The sequence continues at coordinate 97,672 of NZ_JASCPQ010000004.1, read as the reverse complement.
CCAGGCGCAGCGTCTGGCCGTCGTCGCGTAAATGTTGCGGGCCATCGAGCAAACCCAGGCCGCGCAGGTCGTTGTCATCCAGTTTTGCTTGTCGGTAACTGCCCCCTACGTCTTCGGCAAAGGCACGCAGGCTCGCGCTGTCGAGGCGTGGCAGGAGGATGGCGCCCTGGGCATCTTTCAGAAATTCGCCGTTTTCTTCGACCACCGGCGAACCTTCGCGTGTACCGACACCAAGTACCAACAGCGGCGGCGTGTGGCCGTCCAGTTCCTTGCGGATGCCAGCGCGCTCTTGTTCGCTGAGCGATGAAGTCACCAGCAGCAGGCGGCCTTCGCCCAGCGCGCCTTGGTCCAGCAGCTTGAGGGCTTTGTTGACGGCCAGATCGGCGCGATTGCCGGGTTGCGGCATGATCGATGGCTTGACCGCTTCGAGCAGGTTGCGGCTGGTGGCCATGTCATCGGACAGCGGCACCAGGGTGTGGGCGCTACCGGCGTAGACGATGATTGCCGTTTGCGCATCGCTGCGACTTTGCAGCAGGTCGTAGAGTTTGCGCCGTGCCTGTTCGAGGCGGTTGGGCTGGCTGTCGGTCGCGAGCATTTGCGGGGTCAGCTCAAGCATCACCACTAGCGGGTCGGCCGGTTTTTGCGCGGACTGTTCAACGCGTTCCCAACTGGGGCCGAGCAAGGCAAACAGGGCCAGCAACCAGGCCAGGCCGAGGGCAATCCACGGCAGTTTGCTGTCGCGGCCATTACCGCCGCTGAGCAAGACGCGATGAAAAGCTTCGGGCAGGATCATCTGCCAGCGCCCGGCGCGTTTTTGCCGGTGCCAGAGTTTCCATAGCAGCCAGCACAGCAGCGGCAGTGCCAGCAGCCATTCGGGACGAAACCAATGGGGCCAGAGCGCGCTCATCGGCGTCTCCGCAGACGCAGGCGTTTGAGCCGCGAGCGCCAGTCAGGATTTTGAGGCAGAAAGTGTTCCTTGCTCAGTAAACGTTGCAGCGGATGGTTGGGCCATAGCTCGCGGATCACCAGCAGCACGCTGAGCAGCAGTGCGCCAGCCAAAGGCCAACTGTAGAGCGCCTGCGCCGGGCGTGCCTGAGTGGGCTGCTGGGCGACAGGTTCAAGTTGGTCGAGGGTGTCTTTGATGGCTGCCAGTTCGTTACCGTCGCGGGCACGGAAGTAGCGGCCGCCAGTAATGTGGGCGATTTCTTCCATGGCCGGCTCGTCCAGGTCCACGCCCGGGTTAATGCTGAACAGACCCTTGGCGGTGTTTTCTTGCGGGTCGGAGCCAACCCCGATCGGGTAGATTCTGACGCCTTCTTCAGCCGCCAGGCGGGCCGCGGTCAAGGGATCGATCTGGCCGCCGTTGTTGGCGCCGTCGGTGACCAGGATCAACACCCGGCTCTGCGCCGGACGTTGGCGCAGGCGCTTGACGGCCAGACCAATAGCGTCGCCGATGGCCGTGTTTTTACCGGCAATGCCGATGCGCGCTTCGTCGAGCCAGGTGCGAACGGTGTGCCGATCAAAGGTCAATGGCGCTTGCAGATACGCCTGGCTGCCGAAAAGGATCAGACCGACACGGTCGCCTTCACGGTGTTCAAGAAAGTCGCCCAGCAGCTTTTTCACCGAGTCGAGGCGAGTGATGTCCTCGTTGTGCCAGTGCATGTCCGGGTAGTCCATGGAGCCCGAGACGTCCACGGCTACCAACAAATCGCGGCCGCTGGCGGCAATCGGCAGCGGTTCGCCGAGCCATTGCGGACGGGCAGCGGCGGTCAGCAATAACAACCACAGCAGCACATACGGAATTTGCTGACGCAGCGAGGGCAGGTTGGGTCGCGCCTTGCGCCGGGCCAGCTCTTCGAGATCGCCCAAAAAACTGACTTTAAGTGCGGGTTCGCCGCTGTCGGCAGCCGGCAGTACCAGGCGCATCACCCAGGGCAGTGGCAGTAAGGCGAATAGCCAGGGCCAGGCGAACTCAAACATGTTTGCGAATCCAGGTTTCAACCGCTTGATTGAGCCCGGCGATGGCCTTGTCGTCGAGTTTGCACTCGGGCTTGTACGCGCCTTCTACCAGCACCATCCAGCGGGTCAAACCGGCCGCCGGGCAGCGGTTATCAAGAAACGCCAACCATTTGCGGCCATTGAGCGTGTGGCTCTGGCTGTACGGGTAGTGGCTGCGGCACAAGCGTTTGAGCAGGCCGTTGAGTTGCTGCAGCCAGGCACCGGCAGGCGCACCATCGTAGGGTTTGGTGAAACGTGCCAGTTCTTCCAGGGCCGCCACGCGGACCGGGTCAAGGGGCTGTTCGGTGGTGGCCAATTGACGCTTGGCGGGCAGGTAACGGCGCAACCACCACAAACCCCAGCCCAGAGCTGGAATCAGGAGCAGCAGCAACCACCAGCCCGGCGCCGGTGGCCACAGGCCAATCGCCGGCGGGGTGATGAGCGGTTGCAGGTGTTCGAGCTCGGTCATGACGATTTGCCGGGGCGTTTGGCGTTCAGGAACTCACGCAGTTGTTCGATCATTTCGCTTTGCGTGCTGAGGGGCATCAGCAATACCCGCAGCTTTTGCGCGAGCAGCTCCCAGCGGGCAATACGGGCTTCGGCCTGAGCACGGTAAGCTTGACGCAAATCATAGTTGAGCGTGTCTAGCTCCAGTTGGGCTCCGCGCTCGGCAAAGCGCAGCAGCCCGGCGGCGGGCAGGGCGTGATCCAGTGGGTCAGACAACGGCAGCAGGATCAAGTCGCAATGGCGTGATAACAGGCTCAATTGCTGTTCGGCGGCGTCGGTCAGTGCCCGCTCATCACAAATAACCACCACCAGACTGCCGGGGCGCAGCACCTCGCGGGCGCGAATCAAGGCCATGCCCAGTGCATCACGGTCTGACTGGACTTCGGTGTGCAGCGACTGATTGACCCGCACCAAGCGGTTGAGCAACTGCAGCAGGCTTTGCTTGCTGCGCCGTGGCTTGATTTCGTAATGCTCGTGGTCGCCAAACACCAGGCCGCCCACGCGGTCGTTATGGCCCAGTGCGGCCCAACCAATCAGGCTCGCGGCTTGGGCGGCCAGCACCGACTTGAACATCAGCCCCGAACCGAAGAACAGCCGACGGCTTTGCTCGGCGAGGATGAAGATCGGCCGTTCGCGCTCCTCATGGAACATCTTGGTGTGCGGTTCCTGGGTGCGTGCGGTGACGCGCCAGTCAATGGTGCGAACATCGTCCCCGGCCTGATAAATCCGTACCTGATCGAAGTCGACCCCGCGCCCGCGCAACTTGGAGTGGTGCAAGCCCACCAACGGGCTGCGGTGCCCGGGGGTGGAGAACAGCTGCACCTCGCGCACGCGATGGCGCATCTCGATCAGTTCGGTGAGGGTCACACGAATGCCGGGCTCGGCGGGCAGGAGGGCGGTCATCGTCAGGCAACGGCAACAACGTCAAGGATGCGTTGCACCACGCGGTCCTGGTCGATGCCAGCCGCCTCGGCTTCGAATGACAAAATAATACGGTGGCGCAGCACGTCGAACAACACGGCCTGGATGTCTTCCGGGCTGACGAAGTCGCGACCGGCAAGCCAAGCGTGTGCACGGGCGCAGCGGTCAAGGGCAATCGAGCCACGTGGGCTGGCGCCGTAGGCAATCCACTCGGCCATTTCCGGGTCGAATTTGCCGGGCGTACGGGTCGCCATGACCAATTGCACCAGGTATTCCTCTACCGCATCGGCCATGTACAGCCCGAGGATTTCTTTGCGGGCGGCAAAAATGGCCTGTTGACTAACCCGGCGTTCAGGCTTGGTTTCACCGTTGAGGGCTTCGCCACGGGCCTGTTGCAGAATGCGCCGTTCGACGGCCGCGTCGGGGAAGCCAATTTTCACGTGCATCAGAAAACGGTCGAGCTGGGCTTCTGGCAGCGGGTAGGTGCCTTCCTGCTCGATGGGGTTTTGCGTGGCCATGACCAGAAACAGCGGTGACAGCTCGTAGGTGCTGCGCCCGACGCTGACCTGGCGCTCGGCCATCGCCTCAAGCAGGGCCGATTGCACTTTGGCCGGTGCCCGGTTGATTTCGTCGGCCAGCACCAGGTTGTGGAAGATCGGGCCTTGCTGGAAGACAAAGCTGCCGGTTTCGGGGCGATAGATTTCAGTGCCGGTGATGTCGGCAGGCAACAGGTCGGGGGTGAACTGAATGCGATGGAACTGCGCTTCGATACCTTCCGCCAGCTCTTTGATGGCTTTGGTCTTGGCGAGGCCTGGCGCGCCTTCGACCAGCATATGGCCGTCAGCCAGCAGCGCGATCAACAAGCGGTCAATGAGTTTTTCTTGACCGAGAATCTGCGTTGAAAGAAAGGTTCGCAGCGCCAGTAGCGCTTCACGATGTTCCATCGATGACTGTTCCTGAAAAGGACTGCAACGCCGTATAAATTACGCCATTGCCGGGGGCGTTACTTTAATCCATTGCGGGGGTTTCGGACTAATCGCAGGCGGCCTTTTTGTGCAAAAAAACCAAATCAGACAGGTTGTTGAGAATGGTGTTCATTTGGGTGGGGTTGTAGCCGCTGTCGAGGTACGAGGCTGCGATCGATTGCGCAGCGATCGTAAATCCTCAGACCTCGATTTGGCGGATAAACCCAGCGGCCCATTTACGTCTGCTGCGCAGCCGATCGCAGCCTCGTGCCTCGTCAGCGGCTACAGGGTTTTGTGTGTTATGGCGCAAAGTGCTCTACCAGCAGCGCGGCAAAGGCGTCGCGTGCGGCATGCGTGCCGGTTTCGCTGTGCCAGAAAAACAGGTTGGGCATGGGCGCAAGTTCGGGGAAGCGGTAAGTGACAAGGTGTGCGCAGGCGCCAAACTGCTGAAGCATGCCTTCGGGTATCAGTGCTAAACCTGCGCCAGCACTGACACAACCAATGATGCTGCCCCAGTTGGCGTAGTCGATTTTGCTGACTTCCAGCCCGTGTTCCGCCACCCAGTTTTCCAGCGCCGCCCGGTAAGGGCAGCCGGGAGGCCACATAAACACGATATGCCGGTGCACGTCAGCCAGTTGCGCAAGCGGCGCCAGTTTAGGGCTCGCAATCAACACTAGCTGTTCGTTGTAAAGCATTGTTTTAGATAATTTTGTTTGAGTGATTGAGCCGGCAACCATGGCCCCGTCAAGTCGGTGATGTTTAACATCATCGAGCAGTTGTTTTGATTTGCCGGTGACCAGTTCCAAGATGACCTGCGGATAGCGCTGATGGTAATCGGCGAGCAAGGGCGGCAGTCTGCCGGTTGCACAGGACTCAATTGCGCCAATGCGCAGCTTGCCGGCGGGCACGGCCTGGGGCGCAACCGCGCGTTTGGCCTGATCGACCAGCGCCAGAATCTGCTCGCTATAGCCCAAAAACACCTGCCCGGCTGCGCTGATGCGCAAGCCGCGACCGGCGCGGGTGAACAGTGCGGTGCCCAGTTCGCTTTCCAACTGCTTGATGCGGGTAGTGATGTTCGACGGGACGCAATGCAACTGTTCGGCGGCCAGCGCAATGCTGCCGCACTCTGCCACGGCCTTGACCATGCGCAACTGGCTCAGCTCCATTGTTCACTCCTGATGAATTCTGGGCTCTTTATATCTCACTTGTGGCCCCGCGTGAGCGCGATAAACACTGAACACCACTTCAATGGGTTCAGGATCACTAACGTGTCGTTACCTTTCAAACTGGCCATGGCCATGGCGGCTGTCGTGTTGTGTTGGGCCTATTCACCAATCGGCATCCATATCGGGCTGGAAAGCTACTCGCCGGGGCACCTGGCTTTGCTGCGATTTTTAATTGCATCGCTGTTTATGGCGTTGATCGCGTTGTTTATCGGCATTGGCGTGCCTCGGGTGCGGGATGTGCCCTGGTTGATGCTGTTGGGGTTGTTCGCCGTGGCGTTGCACCACATGGCGTTGAACATGGGCCAGCGTTGGGTCAGCCCCGGCGCATCCAGTGTGCTGGCGCAAACCGCGCCGTTATTCAGCACATTTATTGCGGCGGTGTGCCTCAAGGAGCGCGTCAGCGGCTGGCGCTGGTTGTGGGTCGCGGTTGGCTTGCTCGGGGTCGTGGTGGTGATCTGGGGCGATAAAGGCGTGGGTGAGTTCCACCCGCAGGGCCTGGTGCTGTTACTGGCGGCGTTGTCCTGGAGCATTTATTTTGTGCTGCAAAAGCACATTTCTACTCGCTACAGCCCTTTAACCATAGTCTGTTACATGGTCTGGGGCGGCACGCTGTTGCTCTGCGTGTACTGGCCCGGACTGACGGACGAAGTGCTCAAGGCGCCGGTCCGGGTGAATGTGGCGGTGTTGATCCTTGGCTTGTTTCCCAGTGCGTTGGCGTACTTGTTATGGGGCTTTGTACTGAATCACACCCAAGTCAGCCGTTCGGTCAGCGTGATGTACCTGATCCCGCCCGTCGCCATGGCGTTGGCGGCGGGTGTGTTGGGCGGTGAAGTTTCAGTTGGAGTGATTGCCGGGGCGGCTATAGTGCTGGGGAGCGTGATCGCGATGAGTCGCGAACCTCAGTCCAGGCGATAAAAATCCCGGGCATTTTGCCACAGTGCCTTTTGCGCCCCGGTTTCACCCAAAGCATTAACTACAATGTCTATATCATTGTTTTCAAAGGTTCTTGGTGCGCGGGTTGACGGTAAATCAGTGCCGAACATCAAGGCGTTCGGGTTGGCCGCGTGAATGTCGTTAAGCACCTGGGGCACGTCGAAATCAACTCGGCCAAAACCGCAGGCCTTGATGCGCACCCCGTGCTCGGCAAGGCGCAGCAAAGCCGGCAAACCTTCGTGGCTCAGCCCCAGGTGGTCGATGCTCAGCGCTGGCAATCGCAGCAAACGCTCGTACAACGGCGCCAGTTCACGTGAGTCGATGTACAGCTCTGAATGCCAGCCCACGCAGTCGTAGACGCGCTTGGCCAGTGATTCGAGCTGGTCGAGTTGCTCTGAGCCGCCGCGCTTGAGGTTGAAGCGCAGGGCGCGAACGCCGTGCTGGTTCAATGCTTCAAGCTCGGCGTCGGTGACGCTGGCGGGCAGTTGGGTGACGCCGACAAAGCCTGCGCCCAGGCGTTTGAGCGCGGCGATCAGGTAGGTTTGATCAAAGCCCTGGAACGAGCCTGAAACCACCGCGCCCCCGACGACGCCCAGATCGCGGGTACGCGCGAGGTAATCATCAACGCTGAAAAAGTCTGGCACGTAGCCGTTATTGGGAATCAGCGGATAAGCCTTGTCGATGATGTGGCAGTGGGCATCGAAGAGTTGGCGCATGGCGGTCATACCTGTCGGTGTGCGGGTTCGGGCTCTGGCGGGTCAGTTCAATTCGCTGATGTAGGTGCCGGTACCGTCGAGAATGTTTTTCAGGGTTTGTTCGATCTCGGCCAGTTCATCGGCATCGGCGCTATGGAGGATTTCCAGGTGGTCGCTACCGTTCAGCACGTCGGTATCGCCGGGCGCGACTTCGATCAGCAGGCGCGTCGGGCTGAGTGTGACCTTTACGCCCTCGAGGGTGGAGGGCTCATCATCCAGGGTGATTTCCAGTTCGTCCTCGTCCGGGTAGCGCGACATCAGAAACATTTCGCCCTTGTCACTGTGGCAGCACAGCATGGCCATGTTGTCTTCTTCGTCGTCACACGGATTGGCCATGAGCAGGGCGGTGGTCATTTGCATGGTGGGGAATTCCTGGCGCTGAGCGCATCTAATCACTGAACAAGCGGCGATTTTGCCAGCCCGCGCGTTTTTGTGCTGGCTCAATCTTGGTAGGTGGCTGATGGCCTGTTATTTCGTGTCAGATATTTCTGATACTGCCGACAGAAATTAAGGCGTTTTTATGAAGTTTTATGAATCTCCACTGCTAGGGTTGTTGCTGTCCGGGTCACAAGATTGCCGCCCCATGACCGAATATGTCGCCGCACCGCAAGCAGGCCGGGCGATGCAGTCGTTAAGCTGCGTTGTTGGTGGTTATCGCTAAACATGCAGCCTGTGGACCTGGCAGTCGTTTTTACCGATAAGCATCCCGGAATAATGTTGTGACCTCAGGGTTTCAGCCAGCTTCACCTCCCTGTCACGTTGTGTTCTTGAAGGTTGAGCACAGTAGTGACAGGTCCCCCAAGCGGGAATAGCACGCGACGCTTCTCTCAATAACAAGCCCAAGCGGAGTACCACAGATGGCGTTCTTCACCGCAGCCAGCAAAGCCGACTTCCAGCATCAACTGCAATCTGCACTGGCCCAGCACGTCAGTGAACAGGCTCTGCCACAAGTAGCCCTGTTTGCTGAGCAATTCTTCGGCATCATTTCACTGGACGAACTCACCCAACGGCGTATGTCCGATCTCGCCGGCTGCACCCTGTCGGCCTGGCGGTTGCTGGAGCGCTTTGACCCGGACCAGCCGCAAGTGCGGGTGTTTAACCCCGATTACGAGCGTCATGGCTGGCAATCAACCCACACTGCGGTTGAAGTGCTGCACCACGATTTGCCGTTTCTGGTGGACTCGGTGCGTACCGAGCTGAACCGCCGTGGTTACAGCATCCACACCCTGCAAACCACCGTATTGAGCGTGCGTCGTGGCAGCAAGGGCGAGTTGCTGGAAATCCTGCCCAAAGGCACTACCGGTGAAGGTATCGCGCAAGAGTCGTTGATGTACCTTGAGATTGACCGCTGCTCGAACGCCGCTGAATTGAATGTACTGAGCAAGGAACTGGAGCAGGTTCTGGGTGAAGTGCGCATCGCCGTGGCTGACTTTGAGCCGATGAAGGCCAAGGTCAGGGAACTGCTGGCCAGTGTCGACAACTGCCCGTACGCGGTGGATGCGGGTGAAAAAGCCGAGATCAAGAGCTTTCTGGAGTGGCTGCTGGGCAACCATTTCACCTTCCTGGGCTATGAAGAGTTTGTGGTACGTGACGAGGCAGACGGCGGCCATATCGAATATGACCCGCAGTCGTTCCTCGGCCTGACCAAGCTGCTGCGCGTCGGCTTGACCGCTGAAGACCTGCGTATCGAAGATTATGCGGTGAGCTACCTGCGAGAACCGACCCTGCTGTCGTTCACCAAGGCTGCCCACCCGAGCCGTGTGCACCGCCCGGCGTACCCGGATTACGTGTCGATCCGCCAGATCGACGCGGATGGCAAAGTGATCAAGGAATGCCGCTTTATGGGCTTGTACACCTCGTCGGTGTATGGCGAGAGCGTGCGTGTGATTCCTTATATCCGTCGCAAAGTGGACGAGATCGAGCGCCGCTCGGGTTTCCAGGCCAAAGCTCACTTGGGCAAAGAGTTGGCGCAGGTGCTGGAAGTCCTGCCCCGTGATGACCTGTTCCAGACCCCGGTGGATGAGCTGTTCAGCACCGTGATGTCGATTGTGCAAATCCAGGAGCGCAACAAGATTCGCGTGTTCCTGCGCAAAGACCCGTATGGGCGTTTCTGCTACTGCCTGGCCTACGTGCCGCGTGACGTGTATTCCACCGAGGTGCGACAGAAGATTCAGCAAGTGCTGATGGACCGTCTGCAAGCATCGGACTGCGAGTTCTGGACCTTCTTCTCTGAATCCGTGCTGGCGCGGGTTCAACTAATTCTGCGGGTTGATCCGAAAAACCGCATCGACATCGACCCGCTGTTGCTGGAAAAAGAAGTGGTTCAGGCGTGCCGCAGCTGGAACGACGACTACGCCAGCCTGGTGGTTGAAAGCTTCGGTGAAGCCAATGGCACCAAGGTGCTGGCAGACTTCCCGAAAGGCTTCCCGGCAGGTTACCGCGAGCGCTTTGCCGCGCACTCGGCCGTGGTCGACATGCAGCACTTGTCCAATCTCAGCGAAAAGAAACCGCTGGTGATGAGTTTCTACCAGCCGCTGGGCCAAAGCGCCGGGCAGGAACTGCATTGCAAGCTGTACCACGCCGATACGCCGCTGGCGTTGTCTGACGTATTGCCGATTCTGGAAAACCTTGGCTTGCGCGTATTGGGCGAGTTCCCATACCGCCTGCGTCACGCCAACGGTCGTGAGTTCTGGATCCATGATTTTGCCTTTACTGCTGGCGAAGGCTTGAACCTGGATATCCAGCAGCTCAACGACACGCTGCAAGATGCCTTCGTGCATATCGTTCAGGGCGATGCCGAGAACGATGCGTTCAACCGCTTGGTGCTGACGGCCGGTTTGCCGTGGCGTGATGTGGCGTTGCTGCGGGCTTATGCGCGTTACCTGAAGCAGATCCGCCTGGGCTTCGATCTGGGCTACATCGCCAGCACCCTGAACAACCACACCGACATCGCTCGCGAGTTGACCCGGTTGTTCAAAACCCGCTTCTATCTGGCGCGCAAGCTGACCGCCGAAGACCTGGAAGACAAGCAACAGCGTCTGGAGCAAGCGATTCTGACCGCACTGGACGACGTTCAGGTGCTCAACGAAGACCGCATCTTGCGACGTTATCTGGACCTGATCAAAGCGACCCTGCGAACCAACTTCTACCAGCCGGATGCCAATGGCCAGAACCGTTCGTATTTCAGCTTCAAGTTCAACCCGCACCTGATTCCAGAGCTGCCCAAGCCGGTACCGAAGTTTGAAATTTTTGTCTATTCGCCTCGGGTTGAAGGCGTTCACTTGCGTTTCGGCAACGTGGCCCGTGGTGGCTTGCGCTGGTCGGATCGTGAAGAAGACTTCCGTACTGAAGTGCTGGGTCTGGTAAAAGCCCAACAAGTGAAGAACTCGGTGATTGTACCGGTGGGTGCCAAGGGCGGTTTTGTCCCGCGTCGTCTGCCACTGGGCGGTAGCCGTGATGAAGTACAGGCTGAAGCTATCGCTTGCTACCGCATCTTCATCTCCGGCCTGCTGGACATCACTGACAACCTCAAGGATGGCGCGCTGGTGCCGCCGTTGAACGTGGTGCGTCATGACGACGATGACCCGTACCTGGTGGTCGCGGCGGACAAAGGCACGGCTACTTTCTCGGACATTGCCAATGGTATTGCCATTGACTACGGCTTCTGGCTGGGTGACGCCTTCGCATCGGGCGGTTCGGCCGGTTATGACCACAAGAAAATGGGCATTACCGCCCGTGGTGCCTGGGTGGGCGTGCAGCGTCACTTCAGAGAGCGCGGGATCAACGTCCAGCAAGACAGCATCAGCGTAGTGGGCGTCGGCGATATGGCCGGTGACGTGTTCGGTAATGGCTTGTTGATGTCTGACAAATTGCAGCTGGTCGCGGCCTTTAACCACCTGCACATCTTTATCGATCCTAATCCTGAGCCAGCCAACAGCTTTGCCGAGCGTCAGCGCTTGTTCGATTTGCCACGTTCGGCCTGGTCGGACTACGACACCAGCATCATGTCAGCGGGCGGCGGGATCTTCTCCCGCAGTGCGAAAAGCATCGCCATCTCACCGCAGATGAAAGAGCGCTTTGCGATCACTGCCGACAAACTGACCCCGACCGAGCTGCTCAATGCCTTGCTCAAGGCCCCGGTAGACCTGTTGTGGAACGGCGGTATCGGTACTTACGTCAAGGCCAGCACGGAAAGCCATGCCGATGTGGGTGACAAGGCCAACGATGCGCTGCGCGTCAATGGCAACGAGTTGCGCTGCAAGGTGGTGGGCGAGGGCGGTAACCTCGGCATGACCCAACTGGGCCGTGTGGAGTTTGGCCTGAACGGCGGTGGCTCGAACACAGACTTTATCGACAATGCCGGCGGCGTGGACTGCTCTGACCACGAAGTGAATATCAAGATCCTGCTCAATGAAGTAGTGCAGGCAGGCGATATGACCGAGAAGCAGCGCAACCAACTGCTCGGCAGCATGACCGATGAAGTGAGTGCGCTGGTCTTGGGCAACAACTATAAGCAGACGCAGGCCATTTCTTTGGCAGCGCGTCGTGCCTATGAGCGCATTGCTGAATACAAGCGTCTGATGAACGACCTGGAGGCCCGTGGCAAGCTGGACCGCGCCATCGAGTTCTTGCCGTCTGAAGAGCAGCTCAACGAGCGCGTGGCCGCGGGTCATGGGCTGACACGCCCTGAACTGTCGGTCTTGATCTCGTACAGCAAGATCGATCTCAAGGAGGCGTTGCTTAACTCCCAGGTGCCGGATGACGACTACCTGACCCGCGATATGGAAACGGCCTTCCCGCCGATGCTGGTCAACAAGTTTGCCGCAGCGATGCGCAGACACCGCTTGAAGCGCGAGATCGTCAGCACGCAGATCGCCAACGACCTGGTCAACCACATGGGCATCACCTTTGTGGAGCGCCTGAAAGAGTCGACTGGCATGAGCGCGGCCAACGTGGCCGGGGCTTATGTCATCGTGCGTGACATTTTCCACCTCCCGCACTGGTTCCGTCAGATCGAAGCGCTGGACTATCAAGTGCCGGCCGAAATTCAGCTGGCATTGATGGACGAACTGATGCGCCTGGGCCGTCGTGCCACCCGCTGGTTCTTGCGTAGCCGTCGTAACGAACTGGACGCAGCGCGCGATGTTGCGCACTTTGGTCCGCATCTGGCTGCGTTGGGCCTCAAGCTCAACGAACTGCTGGAAGGCCCGACCCGCGAAGGCTGGGAGGCTCGTTATCAGGCGTACGTTGATGCAGGCGTGCCGGAGTTGCTGTCGCGCATGGTGGCAGGCACCACGCACCTGTACACCTTGTTGCCAATCATCGAGGCGTCTGACGTCACCGGCCAGAACGCCGCGGATGTGGCCAAAGCGTACTTTGCCGTGGGCAGCGCACTGGACCTGACCTGGTACTTGCAGCAGATCAGCAACTTGCCGGTGGAGAACAACTGGCAGGCGCTGGCCCGCGAGGCCTTCCGTGACGACATCGACTGGCAGCAGCGCGCAATCACCGTGTCGGTGTTGCAGATGGCTGATGCCCCGGTTGAAATCGAAGCACGCGTAGCTTTGTGGCTTGAGCAGAACCAGTCGATGGTTGAGCGCTGGCGTTCGATGTTGGTCGACCTGCGTGCTGCTACCGGTAACGACTACGCGATGTATGCCGTGGCCAACCGTGAGCTGCTGGATCTGGCGTTGAGCGGTCAAACAGGGCTCTGACAGCCTGAGCAGTAAAACAAAGCCCCGGCTCAGTTGAACTGAGCCGGGGCTTTTTTGTTTCTGGTAGCTGCGGGGGCTTTAGATCCCGATGTTGCCCAAGGTCAGTGCGATATTGCGCAAGGTGCCGGCGAGAGCTGGGTGCTTTAATTCAAAACTTTCAACAGCGAGATTGACGCTGTCAGCCAGGCTGTTGTCCTTGGTGGTTCTTTCCAGGGCAATCTCGGCTTCAATTTGCTTGGCCAGATCGTTCAGTTGCTCACGCTGTTTAATATCGAGCGGTGGATTCTGGTCCAGTTGCTCGCGCAAGGTATTGAGTTGTTCTTGCAGTTCGCGGGCAGGCATAGCATTCATCCTTTATTGATAGGCACTGTTGTAGACCTTCGAGAAGCGCAAAAGATCTACAAGCGGGCGTCTAGATTAATCCAGTCGCGCTTAGAGTGCATGATCTGTCTCAAAATTGCAGTTGGTCGACGCCTCTGGGTCAAACGGGGATCAACGCTTCTGCCTCGATCTCGATCAGCCATTCGGGTAGCGACAACCCGCTGACGATAATCCAGGAGGACGGCGGCGGGTTATTTGGGAAGCGATTACGCAGCGCGCTGGCGATGGGCTCTTGCTGATCACGGGCGGACTCAACGATGTAGAGTCGCAGCATGATGACGTGCGACAGGTTGCCATGGGCATGGGCCAGGATTGACTCGATGTTGTCCAGCGCCTTCTCGGTCTGCTCAGTAATCCCCGGGCCGACGGTGTTTTCATTGGCGTCCACCCCGACCTGGCCGGATAGCAGAATCCGCCTTCCATCGCGTACTTCGATGGCTTGGCTGAAGCCGTACTGCAGGGAGTTGAAAACAGTTGGCGGGTTATGAACGCGTCTGTTCATGGTGCTTGTCAGTCCTTGGCAAAGTGTTTGAGCGCCAAGTCTGCAATTTAATCGTCGAAGGTGCAGTGGCAGCCTTGTAACCGGGCGTTTCATCTACGTGCAGCCTTTATGTACGTTGTTTCGCCAACCTTGCGTGCCACATGTTGCGTTGCTTGGGGGCTGCCAAAAATGCAATTGCCGTTATACTCATCGCCTGACCCCAGGGCGTAGCGCCCAAGTGATACGTATTCTCAAGGAGTTTTGCTATGCGCTGGACCAAGCGTCTTGCTCAAATTGGCCTGTGTGCCACTGTGTCAATGGCACCGTTTGCTGCCAATGCAGCCACCGAGGCTGACCCGTGGGAAGGCTTCAACCGCGCCATTTTCACGTTTAACGACACGCTTGATACCTATGCCTTGAAGCCGATTGCTCAGGGTTATCAGTTCATCACGCCGCAGTTTCTGCAAGACGGCATTCACAACATGTACCGAAACATCGGCGATGTACGCAACCTGGCCAACGACGTGTTGCAAGGCAAGCCTCACGCCGCAGCTGTCGACACCTCGCGCATGTTGATGAACACCATTTTTGGTATCGGCGGTTTCTTTGATGTGGGCACCAAAATGGGCCTGCAACGCAACGACGAAGACTTCGGCCAGACGCTGGGCCGTTGGGGCCTGCCAAGCGGTCCTTATCTGGTCTTGCCGCTGCTGGGCCCAAGCACCGTGCGTGACGCAGCCGGTATCTACCCGGACTCCTTCACCAAGCCATACCGCTACATGAACGATATTCCGGCGCGCAACATGGCGATCGGCATGGATGTTATCGATGCTCGTGCCAGCCTGTTGTCGGCAGAAAAACTGATCACCGGTGACAAGTACGTCTTTATTCGTAACGCGTACCTGCAAAACCGTGAGTTCAGAATCAAAGACGGCGAGATTGAAGACGACTTTTAAGTCATTGATCCTGCCCACAAAAAACGGCCTTTATGGCCGTTTTTTGCATCGTTGTTCATGAAAAAAATGCATCTTTAAGGGCGTTTAAACCAAGGTTTTAGTTGCCGTTTACGATGTTCTTATAACCCGAGGGAATTTAACCGGGTGAACACGTCAAACCGCTATCGGCCTGAGCTTGAAACCCCCCGCAGATGGGAGTACCGTCTGCGCCTTACACGAGCACCTTTGTAGGAATGATTAAAACAATCGTTCTGGTGAGGGATGTTCAAAAGCCTATTCAGTCGTTGGGCCCGATGTGTTCGAGCCCTGACGCAAACCTAATTCTGGCGCCGTTTGCCCACATGCAAAAAACCAGTGCCACGCTGCTGATCATTGATGACGACGAAGTAGTGCGTGCCAGTTTGGCAGCCTATTTGGAAGACAGCGGCTTCAGCGTCCTGCAGGCCAGTAATGGCGTGCAAGGTCTCAAGGTGTTCGAGCAAGAGCAACCGGACTTAGTGATCTGCGATCTGCGCATGCCGCAAATGAGCGGGCTGGAGTTGATTCGCCAGGTCGCCCAGCGCTCGGCACAGACCCCGGTGATCGTGATCTCGGGCGCCGGTGTGATGAGTGATGTGGTCGAAGCGCTGCGTCTGGGCGCCGCCGACTACCTGATCAAGCCGCTTGAAGATCTGGCGGTGCTGGAGCATTCCGTGCATCGTGCGCTGGATCGCGCCCGGTTACTGCATGAGAACCAGCGCTACCGCGAGAAACTGGAATCAGCCAACCGCGAGCTTGAAGCCAGCCTGCATCTGCTGCAGGAAGACCAGAACGCCGGGCGGCAGGTGCAGATGAACATGCTGCCTACCAGCCCCTGGTCGCTCGACGGATTCGACTTCGCGCACCAGATTATTCCGTCGTTGTATTTGTCGGGCGATTTCGTCGACTACTTCAAGGTCGATGAGCGTCGGGTAGCGTTTTACCTGGCAGATGTTTCTGGCCATGGCGCGTCTTCAGCGTTCGTGACCGTGCTGCTCAAGTTCATGACCACTCGCTTGCTGTTTGAATCCAAGCGCAATGGCACTTTGCCTGAGTTCAAGCCGTCCGAAGTGCTCGCGCACATCAACCGTGGCTTGATCAACTGCAAGCTGGGCAAGCATGTGACCATGGTCGGCGGTGTGATTGACCAAGAGACCGGCCTGCTGACCTACAGCATCGGTGGGCACCTGCCATTGCCGGTGCTGTACACCCCGGACAGCGTGACTTATCTGGAAGGACGAGGGTTGCCGGTCGGCCTGTTCAACGAAGCGACCTACGAAGATCAAGTGCTGAAATTGCCCGAGACATTCAGCCTGACGTTGATGTCTGACGGAATTTTGGACCTTTTGGCCGAGCCTACACTCAAAGAGAAAGAAGCTGCTCTACCTCAGTTGGTAAAAGCAGCGGGTGGCAGCCTGGATGGTCTGCGCCAGGTTTTTGGATTAGCTACGCTAGGGGAGATGCCGGATGATATCGCCCTGATGGTGTTAAGCAGGAATCTTACATGAGTACCGGTAGAATTCAGTTCGCCGAACAGGACGGCACCTTCGTCCTGAAGTTTGTCGGTGAAGTGCGTCTGACACTGTGTTCAGCACTGGATGCGACAATCGAAAGGATCTTCACGGCGCGCAACTTTACGGCCATCGTGATCGACCTCACAGAGACTCGCAGTATCGACAGCACCACATTGGGCTTGCTGGCGAAACTGTCGATTTTGTCGCGCCAAAAAATAGGCCTGTTGCCGACGGTTGTGACCACCCACGAAGACATCACCCGACTGTTGCAGTCGATGGGCTTCGATCAGGTCTTCAACATCATCAACAGACCAATACCCTGCCCTGAGTGCCTCACAGACTTACCGTCGCAAGACGAGACTGAAGACGTGGTGCGGGTCAAGGTGCTTGAAGCGCACAAAATTCTGATGGGCCTCAATGACTCCAACCGTGAAGCCTTTCATGACCTGGTGAACGCGCTCGAGCGCCATTGATCCATGGCGCACAAAAAAGGGGCCGTCCTGAACAGGAACGGCCCCTTTTGCTTGCCCGGTTTTTAGCGGCCTTCCAGCAGTTCGGCGGCTTGATCCAGCAGCGCCAGCGGATCCTTGGCTTTATGGATATCCGCCGACAGCAATTGACGGAAGCGTCGCGCGCCAGGGAAACCCTGACCCAAGCCCAGAATATGCCGTGTGATGTGATGCATCGAACCGCCCGAGGCGATATGCGCAGCAATATACGGCCTTAGCTGCTCCAGCACCTGTGCACGGGTGATAATCGGCTCTGCGCTGCCAAACAACTGCTGATCGACCTCCGCCAGCAAATACGAGTTGTGATACGCCTCACGCCCCAGCATCACACCATCGAACACCTGCAAATGCGCGTGGCATTCCTCCAGCGTCTTGATACCGCCGTTAAGAACAATCTCCAGCTCCGGGAAATCAGCCTTCAACTGAGCCACAACGTCATAGCGCAGCGGTGGGATATCGCGGTTTTCTTTCGGTGAGAGCCCTTCCAGAATCGCGATACGCGCATGCACTGTAAAGCTTTCGCAACCGGCATCACGCACCGTGCCGACAAAATCGCACAACTGCGCGTAGCTATCACGGCCATTGATCCCGATCCGATGCTTGACCGTCACCGGAATCGACACCGCATCGCGCATCGCCTTCACACACTCGGCGACCAGCGCCGGATGAGCCATCAAACACGCGCCAATCATATTGTTCTGCACCCGATCACTCGGGCAGCCGACATTCAGATTAACCTCGTCATAACCCGCCGCCTGCGCCAAACGCGCACACGCCGCCAAATCCGCAGGCGTACTGCCACCCAACTGCAACGCCAACGGGTGCTCAGTATCGTCATGCCGCAAAAACCGCTCGGCATCACCGTGTAGCAAAGCACCGGTGGTCACCATCTCGGTGTACAACAGCGCATGTTTGGACATCAGCCGCAGGAAGAATCGGCAATGGCGATCAGTCCAATCCATCATGGGTGCCACAGAAAATTTACGATTCATAAAGCCTTGTATTTAAAGGCCTTCAGCAGGTTTTTGTGCTATCGTTCGTGTACATTTCAGGGGCCAAAATGACGGTTTTGGTACACCTGGAGTACACGCCGTGTGCATCAAAGGTATGCATCGGGTATGGATAAATGAACACTGAGTGAACACGACCATGGCTTCAATCCAAAAGCTTCCAAGCGGCAACTGGCGTGTGCTGATTCGATCAAAAGGTCACAAGGCGATCAGTGAAACGTTCACGACAGAGAAGCTTGCAAAGGCGTTTGCAAAGGAAAAAGCACGTCAGCTTGAAGAGATCAAAGCCACTGGCAGGGCCGCTGCTCCCAAGGGTTCAACTCTCGCGCATTATATCGATGACTACCTCGATTACATACAGCAGGGCCGTACCCTTCAGCGGAGCGCACTGTTCATCTACAAAGCTTTGAAGAAACGCCTGGGCAAGATCGGCATCGAACGGCTTTCGAAGAGTCACCTGGAGTCGTTCATTGATGCCAGGAAAAGAGAGGGCGTTCAGGGTCAAACAATTGCTGGTGATCTCTCGTTGCTGTCATCTGTGCTTCGCTATTGCTATGACACCAAGCACCTTGATGTTGACCCAGATCTGGCCGACAAGGCGCGTAAGGGGCTGAAGACAAGTCACAAAATGAGAATCAAAAGTCGCGAAGTGGAGTGTGTACCAACACAGCAGGAGATCGACGCTATCACCGCTGTCTTTGCTACAAAGCCCCGTCAGCAGATCGACATGCCGCAGGTGATCCGATTCAGTCTCTACACATCTATGCGACAAGCAGAGATCTGCAGAATCAGAATTGAAGACTTGGACAGGGAGAATAAGACAGTCATTATTCGCGACCGAAAGCATCCTGACGAAAAGGAAGGTAACGATGAGACTGTTCCCCTGCTGCCTTCAGCCTGGGAGCTTGTAGAGAACTTTATCGGGGGGCGGAAATCCGGCTGCATTTTTCCTTACAATCCGAAGTCCGTTTGTACTGCGTTCACACGCGCACGGGCGGAAGCTGGAGTGTCTCGACCAGTTCGCTTTCACGATCTTCGGCACAAAGCGATCACTGACTTTTTCGGCATTGGCCTGAACGTTCCCCAAGTCGCGCTGATGAGCGGCCACCGTGATTGGCAGACTTTGAAACGATACACACACGTCAAAGCAACTGATGTCCATACTGCTTACAACGCCCTGAACATCAAGCAACAAGACGCTAGAAATATCGACGGACAACTCGCCCTGATTTTGCAGCAACTTGGTGAACTCAAAAGCGCCCCGGCATGAAAAAAGGGGCCAGTTGGCCCCTTCATTTCAAATGCAGCGTCTAATGAAGTCGTCCGAATCGGCTTCCACCAGACTGCTGATGAATTCCATCACAGCGTTTTTTGGATACAAGTAAGCAGAGCCAAAGCGGATAGGTTTCGGCCCCTTGCCGTGCTTTCTCCAATACGCCAAAGTATCAAGGTTGACCTTAGCGAGTTCACTGATATCTTCGGCGGTGTAGCAGTTGATCTCGTGAGCAATCTTGCTTCTGATGTCGCTCATGTCAGATCGCTCCGCCGTGAGTGAAACCGAAGCCCTTGACCCTGAACATCGGGAGCGTGCTTACTCCGTCCGCAGGATGAAAGAAGCTATTTCCTGCATATGCGTAAGCCGGGTCACAGCTATTTTCTCTCAAGTTGTCGAGTGTAGACTTGCTCACGTTATATAGGTGGGCTACGTCATCTTCAGTCAGAAAACCCACTTCCTGCGCGATTCCTTTTTGCATTTTTCTGTCCCGAAAGCACCCGCCATCATGACCGTCAGTGCTCCCTGAGCTCTCAAAAAAAAACGGTGTCGTACCGTTGCTTTGTCAATATATGGAATATGTTTTTCCAGATGCCGTCAAGGCGCAGGGAAGATTTTTTAAACAGTCTACGTAGGGCATACCGTTAGCTAGAGTATGCTAAAAATATACTTTGGTAGTCTTAATCAAAACGCCACTTGTATAAAAAACCGCCGGAGATCGGCCGTGCAGGCTAGGGGTATACCCAGAAGAAACGGAAAGTAAACTTCGAGACGCTACTTCTTATGTTATATTCTTTAAAGTGTTTATGGCTTGATGTCAAATTCTAAATAAGAGATTTCGTTCTGTGCATGGAATCCATTAGTTCTGGAAATTTGTTTAATTCTTGCTAGGACTATATGGCCTTCAATTCTAACTAATTCCCTAAGCTGTCGCATGTGGGCTTTTGTGGCTTTTGCAATATTTTCTTGAGCAGGTTCGGTGATTTTTATTGCTGGTGTGCGATTGCCATAACTCAATGAACTTGTCCCTTGAGAGGCCGTGCTCAGGTTGGACAAGCGTGTTCGAGCTTTTGCGACTGCTCTGTTACAAGTCCATCTGCCTTGGGGGAGTCGGAGCGATCATCAACTAATGTGACGTCCTCCTGCGCGCAATAATTGCCAGCGGGCCGTCTCCGCCACGGGTGCAGTCCGTAGCCAATAAGTTACTAAGGCGAATAGGGCGTGGAATCCGGTGTGACCTGCACATACCATCTAGGCACTTTTAACTCCGTCGCGACAATGCTTGATGATGTGCTCGCGCGCCCCCGGTGCGATCTCTTCAATCTGAGGATTATCCGGGCTTCCACTAAGCTCGCTTCAGAGTATGCCGACCGGGGCATCTGCATGGCTCCGATGACATGGATTACTCGATTGGGTGATCCAGTTGCTTGACCAAAAGGGCGGGACGTTGTGCCCAGAATGCCTTCTGGATGCTTACTAAGGCTGGGTTTTGCCTGTGCAATATAGAGCGAGATCGAGGGTGAAAAAAAATATTTTCGCTACCCCCCTTGAAATCATTTTTTAAAACCGGAGATGTTATATTTGAGGACAAAAGAAAAGCAGCGATCCCGACAGCCTCGCTTTTTTGGTTTTTCCACGAGCTTTTAAGGCAATCGACTCGATTGCTTTGCTGTTGCTTTGGTTTTTAGGCTGTTTTCCCTGTCTACTTTTAAATGATGGCTGTTGCACAGCTTAACCTGCGGTGTTGGATATAGGCCCGTAGGGCAGTGAGATGTCGCCTCTTTGCGCCGTAAGGCGCTGCTATTTTTTGATTTCAAAAAGAAGCAAAAAAGCCAGAAATTGTGAGGGATAGCTCCGTCTGAGAATCTTAGGAGGTCTAACATCCGTTATGAGCTGGCACAGCAGGGGAGGTATTTGATTGGTTATCAGTGCTAAGTGCCTCAACCCACATCACTTCCGGACTCCCTTCCTACTGCTATCTATCAGCCACCAAGGCTCGCCCCGCTCTCGGGTATCAATCTGCGTCAGCCCCATCGCGACCTCAGTTGCTGAAGTGCAATTCTGTCTGCCGGGAAGGACTGAATGCCGCTTTGCTAACCTAAGGAGAGGTTTTGCGATCCTCCTGGGCACTCTTGTAACGGCTTTGAAGTCAATCGCGAGATCTTTGAGCAAATCCTTTGATCAGGCTATAGAAATTGTCACAGACGCTCCTCAATACGACTGGGGGCTCTTCTGTGAGCTCGCCTACGACGACGGGCACTGGCCCAGAATCGTTCGTAATTTTCCTACTGACGCAACAACGCTTTCTCAGACTAGCGAGGGTGAAGAAGTGCCCCACCATGCGTTGCTCGACGCCAGGATTATCGCAGGCATGTTTGCGCCAGTGTGCGAAGGGAGCGGATTATCCTAATCAGATGAATTGATCAGCAATCTGGATTGGCCTGTCGAGCGGAGCAAGTTACGAAATGCAACGCACGCACGTCGAGGCGAATCGCGGAGTTGATCAGTATTGACAAATGGAAGGCTATTTCTGCTATCAGGACTGATATTCATTCCTTTGGTGGTTGGTGCCACAACCGGCGCAACGTCGATTCCGGCAGCCCTAGTTGTCTCGCGGCATCACTCTGGCTCAGCCCTTTCGTCTTAAGCTCCTGCACGGCCAACCATTTCCTCTTAGCTTCCAACTCTCGAGGCGGATTAATGGCTTTCGGTTCGGTTGGAAGCGGTCTATCTGCCAGCCCTAGCGCCTCAGCCTCAGCTAGCGACGCCAGAAGAACTTCGCGCATTGAGCGTTTTTCATGGGATGCAACAGTGAGTGCCAGCAGCGTGATCGGCTCTACGTTCAGCGCTAAGGCTAGACGTGCACTCATATCAACGGTCGCTGAGCTTTTTCCTTGCTCTAGCTCGCTAACGTGCGTTTGCGTGACGAAGCCCGAAAGACCTGCCTGAGATAGACCTTTCTGAGTGCGAAGCAGTTGAACTACTGCTGCATAAGATTTGCGCAGCGACATTTTACTATCCCGATAAAAGGAGACGGTATGTCGCATTTGCCTGCCGCCACACAAACAGATATATTGGTGGTCTTGGCGGTATTATGCATCAGTTAATAATTATTGGATATTGACAGAGAGGGCTTGGGCGATGGATGGGATCATCGAAGACGATCTGCTGGCTGATCACGGTATCCGTTTAATGGGCTCCGAGCTTTCCCTCGACGAAGCCGTCGCGTTCGCCAGAAAGCGCTACAAATGGATGCCACTATGCGCCGTCGAGGAATGGATCATCCTAGACGCCATCGTCACCGACGCCGAGCGAACCAAAATATCCGCTGCCGGATGTCAGCCAATGTTTATGTTTGCCCACAAGGTCGTGGATGACGACCAAAGACGTTTTGAACCCGGCCACTGGGTCAGGTCGAGTATGGGCACTGCGTTCAACGACGGCTTTCTGTTCGAAACTCGGAATAGCGTCTATGTGCTGCTCGGGCCGGGTCATCGCAAATCAGCAACCATCAAAGAGATCTTCTCTCTATTTTGAATTAACCAACCGGGCTGCTTTGCGTCCGCAGAAAACTGAGGCACCTGATGTTCAGAACTGAAGACTCAGACGCTATAGGCGTTCCAGGATTGTTTGGCGAAGGTTTGATGCACTGGCAGGGGGTGTCACGGGTGCTTAGATCGCACTGGTATCACCTAACCGTCCGAATCACCGAGCAGGGTCGAAGCACTGAATTCACGCGAATGATCGAAGGTGAGCACAGACTGCAGCAAATGCTTGTGCAGCAAGGTGCAGGGGAAGTGATAGTCAACGTGCAAGTGGTCACTCCGCCTTGGATGAATAACTGCGATGGCTGGCGTATGGATCGTGTCGTTAGGGTGACTGTCGGTGATGATAACGACTTTGAAGTGAGTCTGATGGAGTTGGACAGCGGTGCTGTTTACCACAACTCACACCGACCAGGTTTTCAAATTCAGTCACTACAGAACTGCCGGCCAATTTTTCTCGAAACCATGATTCGATCAGCCTGAAATTTACTAAGAATTCCCCACGATACCAGCGCTTCTGGTTGCGTGTGAAATTCCTGATAACTCCATACAGAACGCAACCGGAGCGCAATTATGCTCGACACCCTAGATGTGAATTTCCACGGAAAGCGCCATACAGATTTTGATCTGCAGCGAATTATAAGGGCTCAAGAGCAAGGCTTCGACATACCGGTCACTGCGTACCTTTGCGGAGTATCCATCAGTGCGCGCGCAGGTATCGGTGTTGTTTTTGGCCACAAGCGTAAAGACCAATATGGGCGGTTTGGAGATGGCCATCTGATTCGGACTTCTGACGTTCTAAAAGTTGAGCGTGAGGGGAGGTTCTGGGTAATGACGACGGAGAATAGCCGTTATGTCTTAGCGACTTTTCAGCGCCAGAATGGCCGCGCCAGCTTGCGTGATTTTTTGCGTACTACTAAGGGTCAGTACCACCCGACCCCTCGGATCTTGCAGTGATATTTCACCGGGATGGAGGGGATGTCTCTGCCTAATGTTGTGAGTTTGGGATTAAGGTGGCTTGATGCTCCTGAAGAAAGGCGAGGTCGTCACAGTGGCTTCCGGTATCTTTGAGTCGTACAGCCGAGAAGGGCCGTTTGTAGCGACCCAAGACTTCGACCTTGGTGCATTTGTTGGCAAGGCCGTGTCTGCTGTTACTGAAACTTGGGAAGTCACCGGAGTGCTTTGGGAGGTTACTCGGATGCTTGTTGAGCAAGGTTTCCTTGTAGAGCTACCTTGTTGACGAATTCATTTGGGGTCATTGGGTGACGTTGAACTGACGGAAGAGAAGAAGGACTTGTGATTGGGTGTTTGTGATTAGCCCCTAAGCACTATCAATGAATGTGGCTCTGGAGGTTAAGTCGGTTATCGAACGTTCATTGCGTGCCCCTGCGGGGACGGCTGTCGTGTACCAAGCCCCTGCGGGTCTTGGCCCTGGCGGGCTTCCATCCTCACGTCTCCCGCCGAGCGGCCTGCGCGCTCCGCTTGCCGGAGGCATGAGGGTGTAGATAGCCAAATCGGCTTTGATCATCCTTAGATGATGCAGCCGAGAGCAAGAGCGCCATTTGATGCCAAATGCGGGCCTAAGGCGCTCCGCTGACGCGCCCTTGTTTTGTTCCCGTAGTGTCCATGCCACCACTTGCCTTTAGCCCGCAGCAAATGGGAGTTGCGGGCTTCTGGCGTAGGCTGATTTTGTATTTTGGTAAGCGTCCGGCGAACTCACCTTTCGAACTCCAGCTTTCAGGGCGATGGTGTCCGCGTATTTTCAAGCGGACGCGATCGCCTTTATCGCCAGAATTCCCATGCGCCAACGAAGCTCTTAGCCAAGCACCTCAGTAATCATCCACATTCACTCTTCCTGTGCCGCAGCAGTTCGGGCACACCTCGACCTCGATGATCTCTTCGCCGTAGCATCCATGGCATTGAGCAAAAGGTTTGTCTTCTATTGGGTCAAATCCTGTGCCTTCACAGTCTGGGCACTCAACTTCGACTGGGCCGCCACTGCCGGCGCAAATTTCGCAGATTTTAGTGTCCATGTGCACTCCTCTTGGGGTGGGCGCAAGTAAGCTCTCCAGGCCTGCTGTAGCCTGGATGCATGCTCAACGAGTCTCTCTAGCTGCCATCACGGCGCTGTTCTGAGTGCTTACCGACGGTGTCCCATTGCTCTTTCAGCCATGATGCGACAGTAATCTTCAGCAGCGGGGTATCGTGAGATCTTTTTGCGGAGATCGAAGAGATCCTCAAAGTCCCGGCCCTGAAGTTCAGGTAGGTCAGGCCTCAAGATAGCCATCGCGCATGCTGCAAACTCTTTGAGGCCGACTTGGCAGGCGTAAAGCGCGGTTTCGATGAAGTGCTGGGTGAGGTGGAGGATTTGATCAGGGGCTTCAGCTTTTTGCAGCACAGCTATTTTGGTCTCGTTGTACGTGACGAAAAGCTCAACGTGTGTATCGGGGAGGCCAAAAAGGTTCTGTCGTCCAGGGTTCGCCCGGTACTGGAGCATGATCTCATCGATAATGGCGTTAGCGCGTTTCAGGCAGCGTCGATGCGGTGGTAGTACATGGTGGAGCATCTGAGTTAGCTGCATGCCTGCATAGATGTCCCCGAATTCCCACAGCGTTTCCAAGATGTTCGCAGCACGACTTGTTGTCGAAAACTCTTCTGCATTCGCGAGGCGAGTGGCGATAATGGCCACATTTATACGCATGTCTGGCCACGCCAGACTGTTCCAGATACGTGACGTTATCGAGGCCTCATCTGCGACCTTTAGCAGGGCGAGCGCCTCATACACAGCAGATTTGGGGGCAAATCCAGAGCCGTCGCAGGCATCTGCCAGCAGGGGATATAACCGATCGAACCATGAAGGAAGCAGCCCGTCGCGTTTGGCATCCTGAGCGCGGTAAATGGTCTCGGTGAGCTCATCATAGGTGCAGGTTGTAGGTTGCCACATCTCGATGAAGTCGCCGCAGATGTCCACGAGAAACGAAGGCGCCTCAAGACCGAGAGCAGGAGACCTCTGTGCGATGAATGCCCACAGTTGGGCCCCTTGTTGGGCGCGGCGCTGGCTGAGTTCGGCGGTGCTAAGGTGCTCATCTATAGACAACGCCTGTAGATGCAGCTCATTGAACCAGTCGCAGTTAAGCGTGGCGGCCATGATGGATTTGGTCGCCGGTTTGGTCATGTCGCTGTACTGGCCGCTGGCTTTGAGCCGTTCATGCTCAACCGCTCTTACCGCACGCTCAAAATCGGTAATGAATTGGAATTTTGAGTAGCGGGCTTCGAGTAAGGCGCCTAGCCGCCTATTAGAGGTGCTGATGACTTTGGAGTCGAACAGGCGAGAGGTGTTATCGGACTTTAGCATGGCTAGTCTCATGAAAAATGATCGAATAGGGTCAGATGAGCCGCGACTGCAGCTGAATTCATCTGGCTCGGAATCGATCGATTCCAGTTGAGGGTAGAGCCGTCACCTGCGCAAATCTTATGACAAGTGGCCATAGGAAAGCAATCACTGGTCTCGGTGCCCGCGACCGCATCAATCACATCACATCAGCTAATCAAGGATGAGGCTTTAATCGTTCTCTCATTGCAACTTACTCCGCAAGCACGGGCGTTGAGCCATAAATGGTGTCCACTTAAATGAGGTTGGACACGATGGCCTTCGGCGGTGGAGTCGGGAAGGTGTATTGGCCGTAAGCGTCTGCCAAAGTCACCTTGCGCGACTCAGGCAGATACCAGCACGCATATACATGGGCTCGGCGGCGAGCCAGAAGGCGTCGATGCGCAACATTGAGCAACCCCGCGAATGAAACGAGCACAGCCGTCGGGGTCTGAAGTCGGCCACTTTATCGTGAGAACTTGCCTCCCGAGCCGTAATTCAGTGGTCGCTGACGCTTCGGTTTTTGGTTTGGGTTCAATCGGCGCGACGTCCAAAGGAATGATAGCTGGCAACGCGACTGACTGAGCTCGAGGTGTTGCAGGTCTTCATTGTTCAGGATTTTATCGACGCTATCGTAAACTGTCGCGATGGTGTGTTTTCAGATCTGCCTGAGATTCTCGACGGTTATTTTCAACAAGAGCTTCGGGATGTGATTCTTTCGGATGAGAGTGTCATCGCTGCGGTACATCGCGCGACAGGGTCTGAGCCATTTTCGGTTGAGCTGGATGAAGGTAAATCGTTCAGCGAGCCCCTTTGGCGTGCTTCTGATACTTGGGAAGTGTCAGGTTTTGGCACAGTCCATGGAGTAGACGACCGGGCTGATGCCGACGATGAGGATCATGGGAGCGAGGAAGCTATCCACTGTTTTGGCTGGGTCAAGTTTTCTAAAGCGGGGAGGGCCGGACTGAAGTCTCAGCGGAGCGGCGGTGAGTTAGTAGAGGGATGATCTGCCGACTGCATGAGCCACAAACAAGGCCGACTTTTCTGGCTCGAACCGATGCTGCTAACGCGCCCTTTTTTTGCTCTGGTAGATACGAAACGCTTAACATCGTTTAAAGAAACGCCTCTTCAACCAAGGACTTCATGCTGCTCGCTGCGGTGCCTTGTATGAAAAAATCCTGCCTGCTGATTGCAAAGCGCACTGGGTTGATGTGCACGACCTTCGCATGATTTGCTAGAGCTGCGAATGGCAATTCGGCGGCGGGATAAACTACCCCAGAAGTGCCGATCGAAAGAAAGAAGTCGCATTCTTTTGCTGCCGCCATTGCGTTCGTCCAAGCTTCGTCTGCAAGCATTTCACCAAACCATATGACACCTGGTCTCACATACCCGTTACACCTCGTGCATCGCGGCGGTTCGATTCGGATCCCGGCTTCAGGGAGTGGTTCAGAGGGCAGGGGAGACTGGTGTGCGGCGCCGCAGTCGACGCATCGAGGCGAGTGCAGACTTCCATGGAGATGAATCACTGCTGAACTTCCTGCGCGCTCATGAAGATCGTCGACGTTCTGGGTGATGACGGTCAGCTTAGGCACGTGATTGGCGAGCTGCGCGATTGCACGATGTGCTTCGTTGGGCTGAGCCTGGATGACTTTGCGTCTACGCCATTCGTACCACCCCCAGCACAGACTTGGATCTGCATGGAACGCTTCGGCTGTCGCGAGCTTCGAGGCATCGAAGTTTTCCCATAGGCCGGTTAGGGCATCTCTGAAGGTCGGTATACCACTTTCTGCCGATGCGCCGGCGCCGGTGAAAACCACGACATGTTTGGCTTTCTGAAGCAGCTCGGCAATTGTGGTAATGGGCATGGCTGCTTTCCTTTGCTCCGATGATTCGACGAGGTCGTCTGCAGTTTTCGGGTGTAGAGCGTACTGGCGCGCGGCATCGATATTCGAGGCGATGCCGCATCGCCCTTACCCTACCGGAAAAGCCTGCGCGCGGGCTTTTACTTACGGTTGTTCCACCGAGTCATCAAGCCTTTCATTGTCCGGCTGTCACCAAAGAACTTGTTGATGATGCCAAGGTCTTCTTCGCGAAGTCCTACTGGCCTCACATCCTTGAGCACTGCGTCGGTGCCCAAAGATTTTGCCCAGGCAGCCATTTGCCCTTTGGCGGTATCAGAAGCTGCCATACGGAGTTCGTTCAGTAACTGCTTGGCGAAGTCGGCTCGATCCTCATGCGTTACCAGTCGCGTGTTGATATCAGTGCGCAGAGCATTTACGGCAGACCAACTCAACGCGCTGTCAGGCATTTTGAACATTTCGATTGCGAGCGCTAGCACTTCCTGCGACTCCTTTTGATCCTGGCCACCCTCTGCTCGCACGATTTGTTTAAACAGCCGGGCACGGTGTTCATCCGTCGTATTCGCGTTGAGCAAAAGCTTTTTGAGGTTGCCATGAGCTTCTGCTGCCAGGGCCCGACACCAGAGTGACATCGCGAGATCAGGATCTTGCGTGTTGCCGTCCATACCCTTGAGCAGTACAGCTTTTGTGGTATCGAGGTCTTCTTGCATGGACAAGTTAGGCGTCAATGCCTTCCATACACGCTCTAGTAATAAAACCTCAGCAGGCTTGCCGAAGTTGATCGGGCCAGGCAGGTTCGCCATTTGCTCGACAGAGAGCTCAAGACCACTGGTGCTCAGGAATTCAACTGCTTCGTAGGGGTTTTGCTCCCAAATGAAGCAAGCCGTTTCCACGAGCGTGGTGGCGAGAGAATCGGGTACGATTTCGTTCGCAAGCATGCTGTTCAACGAAGCCAATGCATGACGTCCCACGTAGTTAGGGGAGGTTGTGACAGCGAGACGCGCGTCATTGAACATCGCCTGTGGACTATAGCCACTGGTGAGGACGCTGTCTGACGGCCACCGGTCGACCATCATGCGGTGCAGCTCCTCATAAACATCTGGATAGTCCTTGGCATTGCTCACCAGCTTCTGCAGAGCAGGGCCAAGAACAATTGGGCTGGTTTGCAAAATGATGTGGCTCAATCCTGGAAGCAGGAACTTGAGGTAGGTGTCCCACTCATTTACCTTGCTCGGCAACGTCGGCAGCACCTTATCAAGATGCGCTTGAAGCACTGAGCTTCCCCAATGACTCAGAGGAATGTGAGTGGCCGCATCTGTGTAGAGGCTTTCATCTCGCTCATCAAGCGCCAAGAGTTCTGTCAGTTGTGTGAGGTGTTTTGCAAGAGCTTCCTGGGTTTCTTCAGGCAAGTGATCATATGCCTCGAAAACAATATTTCGACACTCGCTAGGGACATCTTCCAGCGGTGCTGTAATCCACTGGTCGACGACCTCCCCAAGCGCTTCCTCATCTAAAGTCACGAATTTCCTAAGGACTGTGGCAGCGTCTTGCTCGTAACCTTCTATCTCGCTCAGCCTCATGCTTAGATCAGCATATGCCTGATAATGCTTTGTCTTAAATCGTGAAAGCCGCAGGGTACCGATGTTGATCAGAAGTTCGAACGCGCGTTGGTAATTCAGTGGTGCCTCTTTGACCTCGCCAACACGCATGCACAAGAGTCTCAGGCATTCCAATACCTGTTCATCGTCGGCTGAAGCCTGGAACTGCTCTAGCGCATTTAAAACGCAATTGATTGGGTCGGGCGCATGGAGGCGACATGTAACGTTGACCTGATGCCACATCTGGTTCCGACTGTCCTCACCTTCAGAGGCCATTTGACGCCAGACGTAATCAATCCGAGCGACCGTGGCGTTTGCGCCCAATGTATCCAGAGCTTGCCCGGCATCAATCTCTTCGGTTTCGTGCGCTTGCAGGGCTGAAGTCAGTTGATTGACATAGGCTGCCCCAATCTCAGGGAGGAGCGTCGATTCAAAGCTGTCCATCCACTTGTGGAACTCGAGGAAAGGAAGCTTGAGGGAGCCTTTAGCTGCGGTGACGGTTCGATCAGTAAGCCAGTTCATCAACGTTAACTTGGCTTGGGCAGGCAGCCCCTGTGTAGCCAGCACGTATAGAGCTGTGTCGGCAGCGCACTTGGCGATGCTGATTGCTTCTTCCATGTTTGGCGCTTGGCCTGTAGGAAGGTCAATGGTGCCCGGTTTCTCCAGATTGAGCAGGTCATCGATGAGTACAGCAGATACGTGCTGCTGATCTACTGGGTTGGCGGCTTTAACGATGCGACCGATCTTCTCGACGCCCAGAATTGTCCTCAGCTCCGGAGAAGTTACGAGGTCGTTGCAAAGGATGCCGAGCACCATCTCCCGGGTACGGGCTGGCACGCGATCAATAATATCTGCCACCACGCGCATGGCGTTGAATTTCAGAGCCTGCTCAGTGCGGTGTAGCTCACTGAGCATGTTGTGCAACAACTGGCCCTCGACATCGCTCAACAGATCATTCGCTCGTGGAGAAAGAGTTTCCAGGAAACCCTGAGTATCACCTGACACCAACTGGCTGTAGATCTTCGACGCATGAGCACCGTATTGGCGTGTGACGGTGTCTTCAGAAAGCAAGAGAAGGCTTTGCAGAGATTCGGGCCAGTTGATACCAACCAGGCTCGCCAAGAACTGGCGCAAATCGCGGCAGCCCTCAACGAGCTTAGGTTTGTCATTTTCATCTTGTGTGACATATCGCCTCAGGACGTGGTGCGCCTCCAGCGGCTCGTCATTGAGAGAGGTCTGCCTGACCATCAAGTTGGTCAGGCGCAGCAGGAGTTGCGGGTCATCTTGGAGGTCGCGATAGAAGCCCGGGAAGCTCACACGTGCCGCGCTTAGCGCCCCAAGGGCAACCGGGTGCTTCGTCACGGCCCCCTCATGCAGGCCGCCGGGTCGTGCACTGCCAATGGCGTCGAATTCGCGCGTTTTGGCTAGCCACCATGTCTGCGTAAAGGCATTGACGATCTGAAGGGCATTGCGTGGGTCGGTAACGTTGACGTGAATCATGCGATCAACGATCTGCTCCACCGACGCGCCTTTGTCCGCAATATCCGTCACCAGATCGGGGAAACTTTTGAGCTTGGAGAGTGCGAACTGGCGCATGTCACTTCGTGGCGGTGGTGGAATCTCAAGCCTGAACTGGAAAATGCGATCGAGGTAGCGGCGTGCATCGGCGGAACTGAAAATAGAGCCTGGCTGTTCGGGATTACTCCGGCGTTTGAAAAGCGCGTCTGCAACCTTACCCTCGTCGCAAGAGATGACAAAAACGAGACCTAAATTGTCTGGCAGTTTGTCTGTTGGGATCTCCATGAAAGTGCGGACAGCGTCCAAACCCAAGACCATCTCCTCTGCGGAGAGCCGGTCAAGATCATCCACGAAAATGACGAGCCGCTCGTAGGGTACTGAGTTGTCCCTGGCAGGCTTGAATTTGCGCAGTTGTTGAAGCAACAACTCTTCATACTGCTCCGCACTCACGCTAGGCAGATGAACTCGGGTGATAGTGTTAAACGGGTTAACAGTTGAGGGTTTCATAACGCTAATCAGGTAGGCATATACCGCGCTGATAGCGGTCACGAAGAAGCCTTGGGCTATGCCACCATCCAGCGGTAGCCACAGGAGGCCGGCGATCACCAGCATCACATAGACTGTGAAGGCGATCGCGAACGCTGGTAGCGGTGCTGCCCAACTGAAAAGGTGCTCCTTGATGAGCTCCTTTACCCTCTTGGGCACTGACGTGGTGTGAGTGACGTTTCGATACAGGTCGTCCTGCAGCTTGCTTTCATCACCTCCCAACTCAAGGAACACGTGGCGGAGCAGTGCTCGCTTAATGTCCTGTTCTTTTCCACCGAACCGCCAGGCGTTGAAAGTGATGCTCTTGAAGCGCTGGCTTCTTGGTCGCTGCCCAACAGCAGTTGAGGTGTCGTCTGACAGTGCACGCGTATAGAGCTCCTTCACTGAGCTCTTGCCGGTACCCCAGCCACCCAGCAAACCAATGCTGAACGGGGGCTGATGACCTTCCTCCTCAATCAGGCACCGTAGCGCCTGGGCATAATGGCGGTGTCCGAAGGCGTCCTGGTCTTCGCTTTCAATGTGACGATCCAGAACGGCGGGCATCCTGCGACTGGAATCTAGCATTCGATCATCCCTGATTACTTTGGCAATTGGCTATCATATGCAAGAGCTTACTGCTCTGATGCTCAGGTGACCAGCGCGCCAATGTGGGGTAGTAATCGTGCGTGCTCTAAATACTTAAGGGATCCTTTGTGCCTTCAACTCTAGTAGACATTATCATCCGCGACCGGGGCGCGCAGGCTTACACAGACTACGCGGAGTTTCAGATTACTGATCCTGATGTAATCGTTCGCGCTGCTAGGACAACACTGGATTCAATCCCACCATCATTCGGCTCTTGCGTCATGGTCAGTGCTGGCTTCACTGCCATTCTCAAATCTCAAGGGATACCCGCCGTTGTCGTCCTCGGTGACTTACTGATTAACGGCCAGTACGCTTTTGAATGCCGAGGGAACATTCCAGGAGCAACCTATGAGGGGGAGTTCGTAGAAGCCACGTGGGATGGTCACGCCTGGGTAATGTTCGCAGGTGTCATCTGCGATCTGTCGATCTTCCGAAGCGCCTACGCCACTAAGGCGCCAAGCAATCTCAAAAACTTCATGAGTCAGCAGTTCGGTGAGGGCAAGGGAGCACTGATGTGTCCCTATGATAGCCTGCCGGTAGGTATGGAATTTGTGCCCAAATTTGCTCTCAATGACGTTCAGATTCTGGGGATTCTGGATGGTTTGTCCAGGCAAGCACTTGGTTAGCATCCGGCATCATGGTTTGAACCGCTCACTGTCATCGTCGTCGGAAATCCGCCAGTCGGCCTCATTGGGAACAACTGGGCTATGTTGAAACCTCCCGAACGGAGACTGTTTGTCGTATGGCAGAAGCGGGAAGGAATGCCTCCCCTCCAACAGTTCGGGAAAGCGCTTGAAGACCGTCAGGTGATGCAGAGGAATGGTTTGGATGTAGGCAAGGAGATTGCCAAGATTGATGGTGACGCCAGGCTTTCCAGGCGCTTGAAACTCTTCGCTTAGTACGCGAGACAGGTTCCATTCGATCGAGTGGATATCAATATCAGGACGTGCTTCAGTCAAAGTCGGGGCTAATTTCGTGAGGTGGTGATAACTTTGATAGCCGAGTCCTCTGGCAAGAATAGCCAAGGACTGAGTATGTATGATCGGTTCCACCCCTGGCCATGATTTGAAGAGGAAGCGAGCGACCTTCTTTAAACCAGAGTTATGTTCGAGATCAGATGGGAAAACAGGAACTATCATTGCGCAAACTCCGGTCGATGGCGGTGTCGGCTGCCCGCAATGACGACTGTCGAATGCGTGAAAAAAGAGAGGGTGGTTCGCCTGTGACAAAGTCTTTGCGTGCCGACCGCGCGATTCAGGTAATCGCTTGGTCATTATGCTACTGATGGCTCGCCAGTGGGTCAATAAGGAAGTCGGTGTTGACTGCACGTTGCTTACGGATGCGCTTCATGAGGCCCAGTATTTTTGATTGAGCTGCTGGGTGGTGATGAAGAGCTCAGAGTGGTGAGCTCAGTTCGATGCATCTGCATGCACAACTCCGACGATTCTTCGCGCGCATTCGATCTCGATCACTATGAGTAAGGCTTTCAAGTTTTTCGATAATCATGGGCTTGGATTCGTCAGCGATCGTCGATCACCACCGGCGCCATGTGATGTAGTCCGAGCAGGCGTCTGCAACCTTTTAAGCTAATACATCGTGCAAATTTCCAGCCCGCATTGAGCGGGCTTCTTTATTCCAGTTTTTGCTTGTCCTTCAAAACCTTCTCTGTCTGCTTGAGTACAAACGCCGAGCATGCCCCTGAAAGATGATTGATAAGCTGCGCCAGATCAGGGCCTGGTGGAGTGTAACCGTCGTTTTTGCCATGGGCAGTGCTGCTGGAATTCCTGAGAGTCCCGATCCCATGAAAAATAGTTCCGATCCCTGCCAGAGATTGCTTAGCGCCTTCATTCAGCATCCCGGCTTCATGTAGTTTTTTTGTTGTGCGAGAGGTGAGATTCTGTAGGGGCAGAGTTTCATAACCCGTATCCCTAAGCTCCTTGAGACACGCTTTCAGGACTGTTTCTACGTGCGAACTACTGCGAGCGATTGAGTCCTCTGGATCGACCTCTACTGCCTTCTGAGCCTTCTGCCATGACTCAAGTAAAGTCGGATGGTGCTCAAACCGTTTTTTAATGTCTGAGTCAATGGCTGCTTTTTCTGCTGAAACAAAATCGGTTAACCAATCATTAGTGGTGCTGATGGTTACGTGCTCTTCTTCTAAGTTTCTTGAAATATCTGCTACTAGCGATTCTAAGATTGCCGGTGTGCTCAGCAAGAGCACCCAATCAGGCTTGATTTCTGCTAGCTCGTAGTCATTCCAGTCAGGTTCAGGCCAGCCGTCTGCAAACCGCTCTACTCTTACAATCAATCTTTCCCCAGTGAACGACAACCAGCCGGTGCTACCGCCACTAACACCGATATCTTCTATCTCCCAATGCTCAAGCGTTACTGACTTGCTAGAGCCACGGCAACCGAGGTCACCCGCAGATTCCGCTAGCTTTTTATCGAACGCTTTCAGATGGTCTAGTAATTGTTGGCGTTCGCCCTTCACCTTTGCGGACAGTGCCGCCAAGCCGGTTAGCCCATCGTTGTTCGCCATGAATTTTCCTACCCTCAATCAGAACTGACTTTTTACAGGAACCAACCGAAAATCTCGACAGGGTAATTGACCGAAAACGACAGCCCAGGGGGCGGCGGCCTGGGTCTACGTATAGTTATTACACGCGAGCCTCAGTATCACCTCGGCTACAAGCAACGAAGTAAAAGGCTTACAACGTTTCATCCTTTGGCGGTAAAACGTAGGTTTAAAGCTGGTGTCCATTTCTGGCAGTCGGTCAAGATGTCCCGCTTACATAGCGCGCCATTAGCTTCTGCCGCGAGCCGT
Source organism: Pseudomonas sp. PS01297 (assembly GCF_029959305.1). NCBI lineage: Bacteria > Pseudomonadati > Pseudomonadota > Gammaproteobacteria > Pseudomonadales > Pseudomonadaceae > Pseudomonas > Pseudomonas sp. PS01297. The sequence goes on along the minus strand of NZ_JASCPQ010000004.1, from coordinate 62,627 downwards.
TAGTCCGATAGCCGGATCTACGCTTCGATCAACTGAGTACGGTGTGTTTGAGCAGTGCAGCGATTAGCCGGTCACGGGATAAGTGGCTTGCAATGGTGGTCGGCTCAGAGAGCGAACGGTAGGTGTGAGGCTCGTTGGCTCACCGTCAAGGCAAGGATCGATTAACCACCTGCGTGAGCAGGGCACAATTGGTCTGATAGCGAGTCATCGTCTCTACACGCAAGCCTCACTGCCTCGGCGACACTGAGAGCGCGGGTAGGTATCCAAAGGTTATCCATGACCAGATACCTCTGTTGTGTGACTTGATTGCGCAGCTTGAGAGCTTTCAAAATGTCATCAATGACTTTCAGCGTAGCGTTTGCAGGCTCTGTCTCGAACGTGATGTCGAACACCGCCGCATCCAACTGCAGGTAGTTCTTGCTGTTCGTCGGAGGCATGATAAACGGGGTGACTTTATCAGCAGGTAAAATCCTTCCATTCAGTTCGTCGAACTCAGTCACTGGAATCCAGCTGCTGTTGCCACCTGGTAGCTCGTACCCCCCTGCGCCGGAAGCTTTTGCGACAATCGTGCGAGTGGCGTGGGCAATAGGCGTTTGCGGTGGGTAATCCACTTTGAAACGCTTAACGATTTGGTCTGCTGGACTATCGTTTCTTAGGTCGAAGTCGTAATAGCGGCCATGTGGTTTAACGAACGATAGCGTTACGTCTCCTACCAAAAAATTGTAGGCTGTGGTCATCAGCAAACTGAAAAGTCCAAGCGATGCCAGAGCAGCGAAAGCTTTGGTAAACCATCGTTTTGGACGACCATAAGGGGCTGGTCGTTTGAACGATTTTGGTGTTTTTGCCGTGCGTCGATTTGCCAAGATTTCGAATCCATTACTGGGTGAGTTTCATCCCTGTTGCCTCAAGCGCGAGGCGCGCTCGGGGTATTGAGATGAAAGTCTATCAGCTGGGTTGCGAGAAGCTAGGTTGCCGGCTTTCACGGCACGTGGAGTCAACGAGCTGTTTTCCTTTTGTCATGAAATCTATCAGATCTGTAACAACGACATTAGCGGCGTTGTCACTTGATAGCTCGGAGGCTCGTATCCTTCTGACCTCTACGCCTTCCCACGTCAAAGGAACCAAGCGCTTATCAGTATCGGCAGGTGATTCGCGATGATAGGTATCTCCGTCGACCTCAATAATGAAAGTCAGACCTTTGAACACCACCACGAAATCGGGCTCGAGACGATTGTAGGCTTTGCCTATCCGTACGAAGACTGGAAGCGGAGCGACTGCGAGCTGTGCACGTGTCATTGCCGTGAACAGAGGATGTGGCCATTACCACAGAAATCTTAAGTCACTAGGGCGAGCCCTTGAAATGGCTCGCTCTGGAAATAACGGAGGCAGGCGGCGGGTTGGTAGACTCCTAGGAGTCATGTAGCAGGATTATTGATCTCAGTTGATGCTCCCAAAGACTTGGACACCATTCGCGTGGCCTGACATAAATTAAGGAAAAATATGTTCAGCAAATCTCAGATTATTACCATCCCAGTCATGATCTCATCGGTACTTTTACTCACCGGTTGCCCCCCATCACCGGAATTCACCCGATGGCAACGTACTTCGACCTCTGTAGATGGTGTAAGAGCCGCAATGGCAGAATGTGGCGACCCTGTGGCAGGGCCACAAAACCATTTCCCAATAAACGAACAGATAATTCACTTTCAATGTATGCAGCGCCTCGGTTTTACCCGTAAGGACGGCTTTGAATACTGTGAAATAATGGAGAATATGCCAGCCTGCGTCGAAAAAAGGCAGGGTCGTCCGCTTAGTTTGTCGCAGCTCGAAGCGTTGCCGTTTGTAGAAGATGAAGCATTTCACCCAATCAAGCCTAATTCTGGTCGGGATGAACGTATGCAGGTCTCATGGCGTAAAGCGGGAGCATCACGCCATTTCGAATTCGAGGTAGCCAATGATAGTGAAGCCCTGCCAGTGATGTATGCGTGTGGCTATGCGAAACCACTTGGGTCGAATCTGGACGTCGCTAGCATAGGGCGCACTGCAGAAGTGCAGCGTTGCATGATTGATCACGGCTTTGAGCCCAAAAATAAAATTATGTTGGTTTGCCAGACTTACCCACAAGTGACGGGCTGTTCGTCGACAATGCCACCGAGTTGAGCAGATGGAAGGCAGAGCCAAGAGGGGCTTGATCGTGAGAAGTAAGAGTTCCTAAGCGCACGACGTTCTGCCTCATGAGCCCAGCTAGGTCTTCTACATAGATTTAACCGATACCAGTTCCACGTACTTGTATTTCTTCCTAGCAGCTCTCACAGCCTCCTGCTCAGCAAGCAACGAGCTCAACGTGTCAGCCTCGTGAATCAACTCGGTCATTTTTCCCTCAAATTCGTTTCCAACCCTGAGAGTAACCTTCAGCCTAGGCGTGAAAGCTTTTGCCGCTTTCTTCTTCACTTGGGGAGCTGCTGCTGGCCTTGTAGGCACTACTTCTGGCACATGCTCCTGTACTAGAGGAGCGTACACCTGCTCTTCGGGCTGAGGCGTACCGAATAGAGCACGACGCATTTCTTCTTCAGTTAATTCAGAGCTCATAGATTATCTCAAAGGACGCGGTAATCAGCTCGACGAATTCTACTAGGATGGACGCCATCACTCTACGAAACCAAATGAACGCTTAGAAAGGTACAGCGCAATGGATAAGACAATCGCCGTCGACCAACTGGCTACCACCGACCTAAGATCAATCAACGAAATATGGCTGGAGGGGACTCATACCCAGCTATGCCTATGGCGGGGCGAACAGGTCTTTACCCACGAGATGATGAGCGAGGGCACCCACGATCAGAATGTCCGACGCCTGTGCTTGCAGTTGGTCAGCGCAGACGATCAAGCCGCCGTGGCCAGCGTTGAGGTAATTGTGCGCGAACGGCTAAAAAAGATGGGGAAGGAGGGCGAGTTTTATCCCGCTGAGGAGGTGGACACTCATCAATAAGAAAAGGAGCATCGGGCATTCATGGAGAGTCAATTCAGGGCCTGTTGTCGCTTGGAAGCAGACCCTTTATGGTCATCTTGGAACGCTTAGGGTTACTCACTCAATTCACTAACACCATGGAGCAGGCCACGGTTTATGGATATCGAATTTCACGGTAATGGCATGCGTGATAACCCGTCTGTAGGTACATGCGATGAGTACGGCGTGAGCGGGATTACCAGCTTTGACGATCTGACCGAAGCTCGTCGTAACATTGCTGAGGCGCACCCAGGCTTTAAAATCCTGATCTCGCTCGATGATCTGCACCAAGCTCGCTACACCTCGGGGCATGCGCGCAATAATTTAGGGATGGACGATGCATCGGAGCAGGACATAGCGGGTTTACCTCCAGAGTGCTTCGAAAATGGTGAATACATAGGCTACCCGACTACGAAAGCAGAGTTCGCAATCTGCTATCGCAATTTCATGAACCTGGTTTCAGCCACGTCTTTCGAAGATGCTTGCGCGCATGGTTTGACGCTGGATGAGCGGGCCATGCAGGAGTGGATCGGTTACCAGAACAACCCTATCTCTCTTCTAGAGCAGCCCCTTTCCGTTCTCCTGGTGCCCGTTCAGCAGTCTTGCCAGGCACTCGCGGCTTTTCCGAATGGCTATTTCACTTCCGACCTGGATCCTGCGAAAAACTTTGCGGTTGCACGCCACTTTTCAGAAGCGCATGGCTATGGGTTGATGGGTGTAGGTGCTTCTTACATCGGATTCGTTCGTGCTGAACCGCCTGATACATCCCTTGCTACCGTCGTAGCCAAAGACTTCTGTGCGCTCTATAACACTAGCGATGAAGACCTACAGACACGCATTTCTGCAGTCGCACAGGCGATTTCCGGTCGGACGCATTTGTGGCTCCGTTACGTGGAATGAGCTCCGTGCGCAGCAAAAGCCCGACTGAATAGAGACCAGAACTTGTGAGAAGTCTGGGGCTTTTGGCAGCCTCGTAGGAGAGCAGTTGCTTTGCGCGTTGTGTTCTCCGTACGACGGTGGCCCTGCTGAGTCGGGCCGCAAAATCTGACTTACTTTAGTTGGCGAGCCGCTGTGCGCGGGCAGGCTGTCGTGAACTGAGCTCCCGCGTCCCGCCGTATCTCGGCCCTGCGGGCGTCCATCCTTCACGCCTTCGGCTGTGCCAGCCTGCGCGCTCCGCTTGCGTCGGTTACTCAGCGCTTTTCGACGTTCTGTACCCGAGCAGCTTATAGAATCTAAACATTGATACTTCTGCTTCAATCAAGTGTCTATTCTATTGTGAATTGACAGTATCAATTGCTTAGGAAACTCCCATGTCCAAACTCGCAGAATTCCGCCAGCTTGAAAAACACCTCGCTGAACAGCTCCAAGCGCTTGAAGCCCTCAAGGGTGATGCTGGCCTTAAGAAAGAAATAGAATTCGAGACCAAACTGCGTGATTTGCTCGCAAAATACGGCTATAGCATCAAGGACGTGATCAACCTTCTTGATCCGCAAGCGGGCCGTCGCGCTCCAGCCGCCGAGCCTAAAACCGGTAGTCGTAAGCCTCGCCAGTTGAAGGTCTACAAAAATCCTCACACTGGCGAAGTCGTAGAAACAAAGGGTGGCAACCACAAGACTCTTAAAGAGTGGAAAACACAGCACGGCGCCGCGACCGTTGAGTCCTGGTTGACCAAGTGATTTTGATTTAAATACAGAAGGGCCCTGATGGCCCTTTCTTAGTCAGCTTTTATGCGCCGCCAGCGCTCCGAGCAGTAACGCACTTCATCCCTGCGCGTGCCCATTTCTTCCTCCAAGTGAAGGGAAGTCCACAGATCACGCAGGCTTTTACGGGAAGCTCACTCTTTTTCACAGATATAACTACCGGCTGGATCTGTCTGTAGATGACTTCGACAAGAAGCGTGCAGTGGCGCGCAGCGGGAGGCTGTAAACCCAAATCTCAGAATCCGAAGCGTACTTCCTGCACCCTTGCTTTCAATTCAGCGACTTTACTGCGAGCTGAGCCGAGCCTGGGCTTTGTGCAGACTGCCGATCTCGACACTGCAATGCTCAGCGTGGATTAACGCCATGATGAGCCTTCAACCGGCCACAGACCAGGCACGGCTATCCTCTACCTATTTACTCTGGGTTGCTCTGCCGTAACCGGCAGAGCAACAGTCACCATTATTAGAGCTTGAACTCGATGAGGTCGCCGAGTTCTTGCACCATCATGGCCACATGCACGGTCGTTTCTTTGTAAACGCCAAGAGAATCCATCACTCCTTTGATCTGGTTCCAAGCGATGTTCTCGGCTTCATTTCGCTTCTGCGTAATGGTCGTTTCACTCAGATGAACAACGCCTTTAAAAGCCGTTTCGACAGTTTCGAGTTTGACCCAATCCTCGATCTCGACACGGTTCAATTTCTGACGCAAGCGAGCTGCTTGATTTTGATGCACCCGATCAGTTTCTGTGTACGGGGAGACGCTGTAAGTCAGCAGGAAGGAATAACTAGCCATGAGAGTCCTTTCAATGGAATGTGGAAGTGTACGAGTTGCAGGTTGCCCGCGATCGCCTTGTGGAACAACCGGCTCAAAGTAGGAGTGTGTGCCTACTTTATAGTGTTTTGTTGTGAGGTAGTCACTGTCATGAGGTAGGCATTATATCTGTTCGAAATTTAGGAGTTGGACATGCGTATTTTGTACATGGCGGAGCCCAGCAGTGCATCTGAATGGCGTGAAGAATTTTCAAAGCAGGCCCCCGACATTGAGTTTCGTGAGTGGCCGGATATTGGCGATCCATCTGAGGTTCGCTACATAATCGCCTGGGAACCGATTCCGGATCTCATGCAGCGATTCCCAAACCTCAAAGCGTTGTACTCAGCTGGAGCCGGCGTCGATCAGTTCGATTTGTCCCAGCTACCTAGTCACGTTTCGATGGTACGGCTCATTGAAACTTCAATGGCCGATATCATGGCCGAGTACGTTGTGTTTGGTGTTCTCACCCTACACCGCGATATTTTCGACTACCAGATCAGGCAGCGGGAACGATGCTGGATGCCATTTCCCGTCATTCCCGCTTGCGAACGTCGAGTTGGGGTTATGGGAGCAGGCAGGCTAGGGCTGGCCGCTCTAGAGCGATTGCGACCCTTCGGGTTCCAGTTAAGCGCGTGGAATCGCTCGCCCAAGGATGTGCCGGGAGGACGTTGTTACGTGGGGGGGCAACAACTGCATGAGTTTTTGGGACAATGCGACGTTCTAGTTAACCTTCTCCCCCTTACTCCTGAAACTCAAGGGATTCTGAACGCGGCCAATCTAAGCCTTTTGCCGCATGGGGCTGGGCTCGTCAATGTTGCTCGCGGTGCGCACGTTGTCGAAGAAGATCTCTTGCGGTCACTGAACAGCGGAAGAATCGGAGGAGCGGTTCTAGATGTGTTCAACCAAGAGCCGCCTTCGCCCGATCATCCGTTCTGGAGTCATCCCAGAGTGTTGATCACTCCACATATTGCCAGCAACGTACAAGTGAAAGGAGCCGTAGACCTAATAATGAGAAATCTATATCGAGAGCGGAGGGGGTTGCCGCTGCTTAACGTGGTCGATCGTTCGAAGGGCTATTGAGCCGAAGAAAATTTTGGGTGTGGGGGGCTCTTGAAGAGCCACCCAGAATGGATTTAGTGGCCGCCCAGATAGGCCTCTCGTACCTCTTGATTTCCTAGTAGCTCCTCACCTGTTCCTGTCATCCTGATTTCGCCGGTAACCATCACATAAGCCCTGTCGCTGAGGCGCAGCGCGTGGTTGGCATTTTGTTCGACCAGGAAGATGGTCATCCCTGTTTGAGCGAGTTCTCGCAGCGTGGCAAAGATTTGCTTCACGACGATTGGAGCTAGGCCGAGAGAGGGTTCGTCGAGGAGCAGGAGCTTGGGCCGGCTCATCAGTGCCCTAGCGATGGCAAGCATTTGCTGCTCGCCACCAGACATTGTCATTGCCCGCTGGTTTCGCCGCTCTCTGAGGCGCGGAAACAGATTGAACATTTGTTCTCGATCTTCCTCCGCGTGATTCATTCCTACGGGGATGGTACCCATCAGAAGGTTCTCTTCGACCGTCATGTCCGGAAAAACGCGGCGTCCTTCAGGCGACTGAGCGATGCCGTTGGATGCCACGAAATGGGTGCTCTTCCGGGTGATGTCCTGCCCTTGGTAAATGATCTGCCCGTTAGTAGCTCGTGGCTGTCCAAAAATCGACATCAACAGTGTCGATTTGCCTGCCCCATTTGCCCCGATCAGGCTCACGGTTTCTCCAGAGTTGATATGGAGATTTACTTTCCTTAGGGCCTGAATGGGGCCGTATTGAACATCTACGTCTTTGAACGCGAGAATCTGAGTGCTCATGCTACTTCCTCCTCTTCAGCGCCGAGGTAAGCAGCTATTACCTTCTGGTCGCATTTGATCGAATTTGGTGTGCCCTGAGCGATTACAAGCCCATGATCCAGAACGATGATGTGATCAGAAATGCTCATGACCATCCCCATATCATGCTCAATCAACAATACGGTAAGTTGATGGTCATCTCGGAGTTTGCGGATGATGCCGCTGAGAGTAATTGTCTCTGCTGGATTTAGGCCTGCTGCGGGCTCGTCAAGGCAGATCAACTCCGGGCCGGTACACATCGCCCTAGCGATCTCTAAACGCCTTTGCTGACCGTATGAGAGTTCTCCCGCGAGCCTGTTGCAGTGCTCCACCAGGTCGACTACTTCAAGCCAGTAGAAAGCGGTATTGAGCAATTTGTTTTCCGTGCTCCGGTACCCTGGTGTATTGAGAATCCCGGCCACCAGGTTGCGCTGTGCGAGCATGTGCTGAGCAACCAGCAGATTCTCAAGCACCGTCATTTCTTTGAACAGGCGGATATTCTGGAAGGTGCGAGCCAGTCCAGACCTGTTCACCAGGTGAGTACCGCCAAACATCTTGTACCAAAGTCGAGAAGCGAATTGCTTCGGGCTAACGAAGTCATGAGCCTTGAAGGGCTCCCCCAGAACCTGAATGACGTCTGTTTGCTTGCCCTGTGCGTTCAACAAAATCTTCCCGCCCGTGGCGGAGTAGAAGCCTGTTAGGCAGTTAAATACGGTGGTCTTGCCGGCGCCGTTGGGGCCGATCAAAGCTGAAATTGAATGCCGTTTGATGGCAAAATTGACATCATTGAGGGCCTTGATGCCACCGAAGTGCATCATGAGACTGTCCACCGTGAGGATGTTGTCTTTCATGGGGCTACTCCCTTGCGTGGTGCGATGCCGATACGGTTGATCCTAATCAGGCCGCGTGGCCGCCAGATCATCATGAGCACCATCAGCATGCCGAACATGAGAACCCGGTAGTCGGCAAAGCTGCGCAGCAGCTCAGGAGCAATGGTCAGGACGAATGCTGCAATAACGACTCCTACGGTAGAGCCCATGCCACCGAGTACAACAATCGCGAGAATCAGGGCCGACTCGAAGAAGGTGAATGAAGTCGGGTTCACGAAGCCTTGGTAGGTGGCGAAGAAAACTCCCGCGATGCCGGCAGTTGATGCACCAATCATGAAAGCCGAGAGCTTGACCAGAACATGGTTGAGCCCCATGGAGCGGCAGGCAATCTCGTCTTCACGGAGCGCCTCCCAAGCTCTTCCGACGGGCATACGTGTGAGTCGATGTTTGATGTAGAGCACTGACATCACGACCAGCAGAAGCACCGTGTAGATGAAGATGAACTTCATGTTGGAGTTGTAGGTGAGCCCCAGAAACTCGTGATAGGGAACTCCGCCATCTTTGGCGCGGCGAGCGAACTCGAGTCCAAAGAAAGTCGGAGAGGGAGCGGTCATACCGTTGGGCCCGTTGGTGAATGAAACCCAGTTGGTTAACACTAAACGGATGATTTCCCCGAAGCCCAGCGTGACGATAGCCAGGTAGTCGCCGTGCATTCGTAGCACCGGGAACCCGAGCAGCATGCCCGCGAATGCGGCCATTACTGCGGCGAGTGGCAGCATGCTCCAAAACCCAAGGCCCAGGTACTCGTAGCCCAGAGTCAGTCCGTAAGCACCAATTGCGTAGAAACCGACAAACCCGAGATCGAGCAGCCCGGCCAAGCCCACCACGATGTTGAGACCCAAGCCGAGCAGCACGTAGATCAATCCGAGGATAACCACGGTCAGTACATACTTGTTTGCACAGAATGGCAGGATGAACGCTAATACGAGCAGCACCGGAATGACCCAGCGCATCTGGGATTTGTTGCCCGGTAGCTGAACGCCAACACCACCGCCTGTGCGATCAAAGCGCTCCAAAAGCGAATGGCCCCGGGCTGTCTGGAGAAACAGGCTGAGGGCGAGGCGACCTGCCATTACCGTCCCGACGAGCCAGGCGACTCGGTCGAATCGAGGTGTGAAGTCATAGCCCTGCAAGACGACGCCAACAATAGGGCCGAAGACGATCAATGCGATCAGGCCGGCCATGACAGTGTCGATCAAGCTTTTCTTGATGTCGGTTTTATAGATTTTATCGCTCACGGCTTCATACCTTGGTTACTTGAGGTCGGCCAAGGAGTCCTTGGGGGCGGAAAATGAGGATCAGCACGAGTAGGGAGAAGCTAAAGACATCTTTGTAGTCTGAGTTAACGACACCTGAGAACTGAGCTTCAGCAACACCCAAAATCAACCCACCAAGCATGGCGCCGGGCAACGAACCGATGCCGCCGAGGACTGCTGCAGTGAAGGCCTTGATACCGATGATGAAGCCTGCGTAGAAGTCGAAGGTTCCGTAGTTGAGGGTGATGAGCACCCCTGCTAGGGCGCCCATAGACGCGCCGATCACGAAGACATAAGAGATGATGCGATCAGTGTTGATGCCCAAGATTTGCGCCATTTTTCGATCTTGTTGTGTGGCGCGGCACATTCTGCCGAGACGGGTATTTTTGATCACGAAGGTCAAGGCAAGCATACCTATCACTGCTGCTGCCAAAATGAACAGCTTTGTATGGGTGATCATTACGAAGCCTTCTCCAACCGAGAAACGTAGCGTTCCTTCGAGCATGGTTGGAATACCTTGCTGCCTCGCACCCTGACTGATTTGTACATAGTTCTGAAGTATGAGTGAAATGCCAATAGCCGAGATTAGAGGAGCAAGACGGGTTGAGTTTCGGAGAGGTTTGTACGCAATTCGCTCAATTGCGAAACCGTAAACTCCGGTTACTACGATCGTGAATATTAAAGTGCCCAAAATTATCAGAGGGAAGGAGTCAATGCCGAAGAACGTGAGGACTGCAATCGAAATCGCGGCCAGGTAAGCAGAGACCATATAAACTTCGCCATGAGCGAAGTTGATCATGCCGATGATGCCGTAAACCATTGTGTAGCCAATGGCGATCAGTCCATAGACCGAGCCCAGCGTTAGTCCATTGACTAGCTGTTGAATAAATGTGTCCACGAGGAAATCCCCCAAACGGGCGGTAGAAGTGCAGACTGGAATCAGCCTGCACGGTACTCAGGAAAAGTTATAGTTGGCTGAACTTTCCGTCTGCATCCCATTTGTACATCACATAGGGAGACTCTTTTAGGTCACCTTTGTCGTTCCAGCTTTTGTTGCCAAGGACAGTGTCGACCGTATGTGACTTGAGCCACTCGCTGGCTTTTTTGCCATCTGTGCCACCTGTTGCGCTGAAGGCTGCGGCCAATGCTTGCAGAGATGCGTAGGAGAAGAGGGTGTAGCTTTCGGGCTCATACCCAACATCCCGGAACTCCTTGACCACCGCCTTGCCGGTATCCAGATTCCTTGGGTCTGGATAGAAGGTCATCAGCACGCCGTCAGTGTATTTTTTGCCACCTGCGGTAGTAACCAATTGATCGGTCACGGTGCAGTCGGTGGTTACGAAGGGAATAGTGAGACCCTGCTCACGCATTTGACGAACCAGAGGGCCGGCTTCAGGGTGACACCCCCCGAAGTAAACTACTTCAGCTTTAGAAGATCGAATCTTGGTCACGACGGCGTTGAAGTCCTTTTCGCCTCGGGTCAGTCCCTCGTAAAGCACCGTCTCGACCCCTTCCGCCTTGAGGGAAGTCTTCGTTGTGTCCGCAACACCCTGGCCGAAGGTGTCCTTGTCGTGTATGACCGCAACAGTTTTGGCTTTGAGGTTCTTCGCGATGTAATCAGCTGCTACCTGACCTTGCTGATCGTCGCGCCCGGCCATGCGGAACATACCTACCAAGCCACGTTCAGTGATAATCGGCGCGGAGGAGGCTGGAGTAATAGTGACGATCTCCGCTTCATCGTAGATTTCGGAGGCGGGAATGGTCGAGGAGGAGCAGTAGTGGCCGATGACTGCTACAACCTTCTCTGCGTCGACCATCTGGTTCGCAGCGGAGACTGCTTGCTTGGGCTCACATGCGTCATCGCCTTTGACCAAGACGATCTTCTGACCGTTAATTCCGCCCTTGGCATTGATATCTTTTGCGGCTTGCTCGGCACCACGCCATATTTGTTCACCGAAAGCAGCGTTAGGGCCAGTCAGCGGTGCGCCGACACCGATCTTAATGTCGGCCATCGCTGTCATCGAAAGCGCCATGGAAATAGCGGCGGAAAGGGGGATTGATGCCTTAAAGATCATTTTCATGCTCGTGCCTCTTTATTATTTGCTTTTTAAGCTTATCCAGGCAGCAGGAACAAATTAAACTTTTTGAGTGTTTAAGTGTGTAGCTGTTCTGGTTCGTGTTGGCAGTTTTTGAGTTATGAGAGCTTTGGTTTTTTGGCTGTTTTTATTGTTTTGAGTTTTCGAACAAGGTGTCCTTAGATTAGGTGGGGATGGGCGTTTTTTTAGTTGAAAATTTGCGTAAATGTTCACGCTGCTCGCATTTAGCGCGGGCAGAACCCTCAGCATTCATATGTATTGAAGATTCATGTCATAACCGAGGTTGATCAATTAGCGCTCACTTTGGTCAAATCCTATCTGCGAACAGCGCAGCATTCCATCTACCTGGGATAGGTTTTTGTCGAGAGCAATTCCAGCTTCTCATAGGAATTTTTCCAATTCAGGATTCGCTGAATGGATACTTAGTTTTGTGCTGAGCGCATGAGGCAATGAGTGAGAAGGCGACTTGGGAGATAAGGGGGAGGATCTACGGCTTCGAGATCTCCGCCAACGCTCCTTCATTGTTCAGCTGGCTTCTTGCTCCCACTTTATAGAAAGGCTGGACGGAATCCTTGTCAGCTCATGCAATTCGCAGTCTTGGGTGATGAAGATAGCCACGGATCGACCTCCAGACTTTTTGCGAAGTAGCCGTGGAGCGGAAAAAGCTGTGCCGACTGTCTGCATCAGCAAATCCCTCTCTGGTGTACAGATTAGCGCTTTGCTTCTCAGCAGTTTCTCCCCGAGACAGCCCGTGACATTTTCAAGCCAGTCGATGGCATCGCCCAGGTCTGGCTCATTTAGCTGAGCTTGATATACGTGTATGCGAGGGTGAGCGATGGCTTGAACAAGCTTACGGTGGGGGAGGGTGTGATCAAGTGGGCGAAGGGCCGCGTTTAGAAAGGCTTGATGGCTCCTTTTGGCCTGCGATGTTTCTTCGACAATTGTTGCGAACGGGTTGATTCGCTCCGCTGTTGCCATTGCAGCGCACAGTTCCGACTGTGACGCTGAATCGATCTTGGTGAGCACTACGGTTTGAGCTGCACTAAGTTGAGCTGCTGCCGCATCAAATTGGGAGCTTAGTAGGGAGGGCCTGGTGCAGTCGTAGGTGCAGATGATCGAAACGGCCATCTGCAGGTGGGCTAAGCCAGCCAGAGAACGCACTACTTCACCTGGCATGGACAGCCCGCTGCATTCCAGGATGATTCGTTCAAATGGAGGTAAATCCATCCGCGCCCTAGATTCGATTAGATGTTGCACTGTTGTGACCAAATCATTGCTAAGGCTGCAGCAGACGCATCCATTACTGAGTGTTTCGATAACCAGCCCATCGGTCGAATCGAGGAGTACCGCGCCGTCGATGTTGACGGCGCCGGCCTCATTAACAATTACTGCTGTGCCGGTGCTGTCTTCTACTGAGTAAAGGAGCTGTTCCAGCAGGGTTGTTTTGCCGCTGCCCAGCGGGCCAGTCAAGATGAAGAAGTCGATACCCTTTGAGGGAGAAATCATATCTGTCTCCTACATCGATGGCTTTTGTTCGCCGTTCCAAGTTTCGTCAACCATCTCGCGGACATCGGCGAGAAGTTCCTCAGTATCAAAAATGACGCCGCCCTTGATGGTGTAATCAAGGCAGCGCTTACGTTCGGCTACGTTGGTGTCATCGTTGAGTCGCACTGCACCAGTCCCGTAAAGCAGCTTAAAGTCCGACAGGGGGTTCTGGTTGTGAATAAGAATGTCGGCCTCTTTTCCGACCTCCAGGGTGCCAGTCTTGTGCTCAATACCAAGCAGTTCGGCCCCTTGCAGGGTGGCAGCACGCAGCACCTCCTGTGGTGTGAATCCTGCCTCCTGAAGAAGCTCAAGCTCACGTACGTAGCCGAAGCCATAGACTTGGAACATGAATCCGGAATCGCTGCCAGGGCATACACGGCCCCCTCGATTTTTGTACTCATTCAAAAACTGCATCCAGATCCTGAAACTTTCCTTCCACTCCACTTCATTCTTGGTTGACCAGCGAAAGAAGTAGGCGCCGTGACCACCTCGTTGAGGCTGGAAGTAGTTCCAGGAGGTGCTGTCGGTGTACTCCTTATGCCAGTCAGCACGACGAGCTCGCATTACGTCACGGTTACTGTCGTAGACATTCATCGTCGGAACAAAGGTGTGGCCTACCTCAAGGAATGCTTCGAGTACCTCATTCCACTTCTGGCTACCTGGTTTTGTCGCCTGCAGGAATGTTCTGCCGGCAGTGGCGAAGCGGATGTACTCGTCGTTGTAGTTGTAGTCGTCATCAATGAACTGGAGGGTACTGCCTTCCATTAGTGCTTCTGGGAGGCCGTAGGAGTGCTCTGTACTGGTCAGCCCCCACTTGGCTGTTTTGAGCGCGTTCATGCGTCCGACTGAAAGCTGGGCATGGTGGCAACAGGTTTTGAGACCGAGGTTTCGGCACTCGTCCAGAGCGGCTTCCATAATGGCCGGTGGAGAGCCAAAAAATTTCACACCACAGGCGCCTTTCTCGCGCACCTGACGCAACCATTCACGTCCTTGCTCTGGGCTGTAGATCACCTTTAGGTAATCATTCACAGCAGGGAAGTAGACGTACGGGTAGAGATTAGGCGCCCCTATGGCGTGATCGGCTGACGCACGTTGCTGCTCGCATGTCCAGGCGAGCCCGTTCATACAGCCGGCCTCTCGCACGGAGGTGACCCCATGGGCCAGCCAGAGCTTGTACACGTAATCGGCTGGAAGCATCTCACCGCTTTCTGCGTGAAAGGGCGTGCCGACGTGAGCGTGACAATCAATGAAGCCTGGCGTAGCGAACTTGCCATGGCAGTCGATCTCGCGAGAGCCGTTCGCTGGGCGGCGAGCGGGGTTTATCGGAAGCCCGGGGACGCCAACCGCTGCAATTTCAGTAATGAGGCCATTTTCTATAACGATATCGGCGGGCCCCCAAGGTGGGGCGCCGGTACCGTCAATCACAGTGATGCCTCGAAGCACCAGGCGGGAGTGTGGCCCATTGCCGCGATCATTGCTGGTGGAGGGTTTGACTTGGCCAAGGCCTTTCTTGGCGAAACCGGCGACCATTTCTTCGCCTACCTCAATTGACGTAGCAGAGCTCGTCTTCACATAGTCTCCTGTTGTTTTTATTACCGACCAGCGACGACTTTGCGGCTGGTCTGTTGGAGTTGAACATGATGGGCTCACAGCATTTTAGATGCTGATGTTGAGCCACTCAGGGGGTGGGATTACCACAACACCCTAGGCAGATGGGCAGTAAGAAAGTCGGCCTGAATCGGGTGGTCTTTGTGACCTTTGCTCAGGCTCTACAGGGTCTATCTCAGCCATCTGGTGGCGCGGCTTGGATGTACGGCTGGATGGTTTGCCCTTACATTCATCCTATCCCTGAAGCGCCCGCGTTTCTTAGTGTCTGGAGTCGAATCTAAGACTTTTAAATTCCGACTCGAAATAGGTTGAAGTGCTCGAAATAGGATTTATTTGCCTTAAATTCCTATTTTTGTGCGGTAGAAGCGCGTCGTTCTCAGGCGCTCAATTGACGAACCCTACAACAACGACAAAAGGCGCGGCTTTCACAGAAGGCTCGAGGGGATCTGAAAATGAGTGCAATTAGTTTGGAAGTTGGTCGTGCAGTGGATACGAGCGCAATGCGGCGCAAAGCTATCATCGCCACTGTTCTTGGGAATGGATTCGAGTGGTTTGACTTCATGGTGTATGGCTTTTTTGCCATTATCATCGGGAAACTATTTTTTCCTACTGGAGATGACTTAACGTCTCTGATGCTTTCGGCGGCAACCTTTGGTGTGGGTTTTTTGGTGCGGCCTGTAGGTGGTGTGCTGATCGGTATCTACTCTGATCGTTATGGCCGAAAGGGGGCGTTGTCTCTCACCATCATCTTGATGGGGGCTGGTACGGCTCTGATCGGCTTGGCTCCAACCTATGAGCAGGCAGGTATGCTCGCTCCATGTGTCATCGTATTTGCGCGGCTTCTCCAGGGTATCTCTGCGGGTGGTGAGATGGGTGCCGCCACGGCCTATTTGACTGAACAAGCGCCTGAAGGAAAGAAGGCTTATTACTCAAGCTGGATCCAGACGAGTATCGGCTTTGCAGTTCTGCTCGGTGCTTGTTTCGGTACCGGCATTACACTTGGTTTGAGTCCGGAGGACGTTGAGAGCTGGGGTTGGCGAATTCCATTCCTGTTCGGCATCCTGATTGGCCCTATCGGATTCTTCATTCGCCGCAACCTGCATGAGTCACCGGTGTTTGAGGAGTCTTCCGAACTGACTGAGACGCCGCTGCGAGACGTCCTTCGCGAGTACCCACGGCAGGCGGTCGCTAGCTTCGCCATGATCGTTCTTTGGACGGTGTGCATCTATGTCATTCTGTTTTATATGCCAACCTACTCCGTGAAGGTGCTCAAGCTTCCTCAGTCTGCATCCTTCATTGCCGCTATGGTGGGTGGTGGCGTAATTGCGTTCTGCTCTCCAATCACTGGTTACATTTCTGACAAGGTCGGTCGGAAGTACCTGCTAGCTGGAGCATCGGCTGTGATACTTCTTGTGGCTTGGCCGATGTTCAATATGATCGCCAGTTCCCCCTCGCTTTACACACTCTGCATCTTCCAAGCGGTGTTTGGTGTTCTGATTGCTGTTTACACTGGCCCGATACTGGCTGCGCTTTCGGAGACCTTTCCCACCAAGGTGCTTTCAACGGGCCTGTCCTTGGCCTACAACCTTGCAGTGATGACTTTTGGTGGGTTCGCTTCTTTGATCCTCACCTGGCTCATCAGTGTTACCGGCTCGGTTACTGCTCCAGCTTTCTATGTGATGATCGCGGCAGCGTTCAGTCTTCTAGGTGTAATGCTCGGTTATCGACAGCCTGATCGTCGCTGAGTGATGAAGCGCTGGGATCGCTTACGCGATACCCGGCGTTTTTGCAGTGTATTGGGTGATCTCATCTCAATTTTATCTTTTCTTAATTCCTATTTTGAGAATGATAAAATGATTACTTTATCCTGTTTTGAGTTGGTAGAGCTGCGCGCTTTCTCGGCTTACAGTACCTAACCTCCGTCGCTCTACCTCGGGTCATCCGCGTAGGGCTTCACGTTGTGTTCCCGTGCTGCTGTTCGAGACCAGGCTTTTCCAAATGACAAAAAATAATCCTATCCCGTTCGACCTCAATGTCCTCATGAGTCTCCGCTCCAAGCTGGAGGCTGAAACATCGGCGGAGGTGAGGTTCGACGCAGCGACTCGTGCGATCTACGCCTCTGAGGCATCGAACTACCGTCAACTGCCAATCGGTATCGTGATCCCTAGAAGCATCGACGACATCGTCGCCACTGTGCGAGTTTGCAGGGATTCTGGGATTCCGATTCTTCCTCGTGGTGCTGGTACCTCGATGTGTGGCCAAGCCGTCAACGCTGCGGTTGTTATTGATGCTTCGAAATATCTGAATGCAATTCACGAGATCGATCCGGGCCGACGCCTGGCTAGGGTTGAGCCAGGCGTTATTTGCGATCAACTGAAAGGCGAAGCAGCAAAGGTGGGCTTGACCTTCGGCCCGGATCCGGCGACTCATAGCCGTTGCACCCTTGGCGGTATGATTGGGAACAACTCCTGCGGCGCTCACTCGGTAATGGCTGGCAAGACGGTAGAGAACGTGGAGCGGCTGGAAATTCTCACATACGACGGTGAGCGTTTTTGGGTCGGGCCCACCGATGAAGTGGCGTATCAGGAGCATATTAGTGCTGGTGGCCGTCGCGCTGAAATCGTTCGTTCTCTCAAAGAATTGGTAGATCGGAACGAGGAGCAAATTCGTCAAGGCTTCCCTAAGCTAAAGCGTCGAGTCTCGGGCTATAACCTGGATCAGTTGTTGCCGGAGAATGGCTTCAATATTGCCCGAGCACTGGTAGGTGTGGAGGGTACCTGCGTGACAGTTCTCCAGGCCGAAACCCTCTTGGTGAAAAATCCGACTCACCGTGTCCTTTTGGTATTGGGTTACGAGGAGATCTACTACGCTGCCGATTCGGTACCTCAATTGCTACCGCTCAATCCTATCGCCATGGAGGGTCTGGACGACGGCATTATCGAGGGGCTCAAAGAGCGCGGTATGAAGCTCGCTGACATTGCTGAGCTGCCTTCTGGCAATGCCTGGTTGATGATTGAGTTCGGAGCGCTCTCAACCGAAGACGCAATCGCTTTCGCTCAGAAAGCCGTCGATATAGCGCCAGAGCTGCCAGGGCGTCCAAGCGTCCGGCTTGTTACTGATGCCGGCTTGATGAACCGGATTTGGACAATTCGTGAGACCGGGGCTTCGGCTACTTCCCTGGGGTTGGATCCCAACGAACCTGATCCTGTCGTGGGTTGGGAAGATGCGGCGGTTGAGCCAGAGCACTTGGGTAAGTACCTACGCGAGTTCAAGAGCCTGGTTAGCAGCTATGGCTACAAAACGAATCTCTACGGTCACTTCGGCGATGGCTGCATCCACTCTCGGATCACCTTCGATTTGAAGTCTCAAGATGGCCTAGACAACTGGCGGGCGTTTCTTGACGAGGCTGCACACTTGGTTGTCCGTTACGGCGGTTCTTTGTCCGGGGAGCACGGCGATGGCCAGGCAAAGGGTGAGTACCTGCGCATCATGTACTCCGACGAGATAATGAATGCCTTTGCCGAGTTCAAGGCTATCTGGGATCCGCTCAACAAAATGAACCCAGGCAAGCTGATCCATGCAATGCCTGTCGATGCCAATCTCCGTTTGGGCCTAGATTACAAGCGTCGAGAAATCCCAAGCCAGTTCACATATGACCCTCGTCTCGGCGACAAAGGTCTGGCTCGTGAATCCGAGCGCTGCATTGGAATGGGTAAGTGCCGCTCGCTGGATGGTGGAACCATGTGCCCGAGTTTTAGGGCTACACGCGAGGAAAAATACTCAACACGAGGTCGTGCTCGTCTGTTCTTCGAATTACTAAAGGGTGAGGTGATTGAAGATGGCTGGCAGAACGAAGAGGTCAAAGACTCGCTTGATTTGTGCTTGAGCTGTAAAGGTTGCAAGACCGACTGCCCTACCAATGTGAACATCGCGCGATATAAAACCGAATTTCTCAATCGTTACTACAGCGTGAAGCGTCGCCCGGTCATGGATGCGATGATTGGCCGAATTGGTGAATGGCTGCCTCATGCCACCAAGTTTTCACCTGTTCTCAATTACGCCATGGGTAACCCGCTGGTTCGCACA
Organism: Pseudomonas sp. PS01297; assembly: GCF_029959305.1. Classification (NCBI taxonomy): domain Bacteria; kingdom Pseudomonadati; phylum Pseudomonadota; class Gammaproteobacteria; order Pseudomonadales; family Pseudomonadaceae; genus Pseudomonas; species Pseudomonas sp. PS01297. The sequence goes on along the minus strand of NZ_JASCPQ010000004.1, from coordinate 43,761 downwards.
GCAGGTTCATATTTCGGCTTGGCGCGCTACGCCAAGTTTCCAAAGATCGCGGCGAAGAGCTTTCGCAGTAGTGTCACAGCCAAACGAATCCTGAAAAACGAAGGCCAGCGTACAGGCACTGAAGTGCTGTTGTGGGTAGATAGCTTCAATAACGGATTCACGCCTAAGGTGTTAGAGGCGGGTGTGACTGTCCTAGAAACTCTCGGCTTCAATGTGAAGCTGATGAAGCGTCATGTGTGCTGTGGCCGTCCTTACTACGACGTAGGGATGATTGATCAGGCGAAGGCCAATCTGGAGCAGATACTCACTCAGTTAGAGCCAGTATTGGAGGAGCGGATGCCTGTCATTGTTCTGGAGCCAAGCTGTCTTTCGGTATTCCGAGACGAAATGCCAAGCTTGTTCCCGACAGACCAGCGTGCAAAGCAACTCGAGAAGTCGATCATGACCCTTAGTGAGTTCATTAAGAGTCGTGGCTTGCAATTGCCTCTCATTGATGAAGATGTCCGGATTCATGGTCATTGTCATCAGAAGTCTTGTGGTGGCATGGAGGGCGAGCAAGGCGTCCTGGAGAAGCTCGGTGGTAAAGGTCAGGTGATCAATTCCGGTTGCTGTGGTGTTGCTGGAGCCTACGCCTACCACAGCAAAACGGCTCCGATAGCCAAGATCATCGGTGAAAAAGAGTTCAAGCCACATATCGATAAGATCCCACAGGACACTCCGGTGGTCGCAGATGGATTCAGCTGCCGGGGTCAGATCCGAAACGTGAGTGGTCGAGAGGCCATGCACTTGGCTGAGTATCTCGCGAAAATTCTGGGCTAGTCGCGCCAGGCACGGCATTCTCATGCATTTGGCTGCTGGGGCCCGCGTCCTGGCAGTGAGTGGATGCCAGCGTGTAGGTACTTATGGAGTGGAGTAGGTTGGTCATGAAGCTCGATACTGCGATTGAAAACACTGTGTTGCGCGAAGCCTCTGTTGTTGCAGGGGTAAATGCCATGGATCGCGAAATAACTTGGGTTCATATCGTCGATCACCCTGAGATCACTAACTGGTTGAAACCAGGCGAGCTGCTGTTGACCACCGGTTACAACTGGCCGGTTGATGACGATGAAAGCCGAAGCATGGTGCGTCGCCTCAGTGAGATCGGCTTGGCAGGAGTCGTTCTTGCAGTTCCTCATTTTCGGGAGCATTTCACTGAAGCGGCAATCGAAGAGGCCAACCTCTGCAATCTACCTCTGCTTGAATTGCCTTGGGAAATTCCGTTCAGCGACATCATGCACGATGTGTTGGCACGGATCATCAATATCCAGGCCGAGACGATTCGGCGCTCTGACCACATTCATCGCACATTGACGGAAGCTGCCCTCGAGGGGAAAAACCTTGAGGTGCTAGCTAAGGCTTTGAAAGCTGCACTCGACAAATCGGCTACCGTCGTTTCCGTGGACGGGACGATATTGGGGGCGTCCGATCCCAGCGCAGATGAAGCGCGCGAACGACTGCTTGTTAAAAAACTCACCGAGCTGGAGCCTCTCACAGCATTTTTCGAGTCCAATGCCCCTAAAGTGGTTTCGGAGTGGGTGGCGAAGCCTAGGTTGGGTGGAGCCATCCGGTTAAGGGATGAGGTGATTGGAATCGTGTGGCTGGGAAGTGATGAGGGCGAGTTTGGAGAGCTAGACTCCCGTGCCTTGGAGCATGCTGCAGTTATTGCAGCTCTCCACCTGACCTATCAGCGAGAGCTGTCTGATCAAGAAACTCGCTTGGGTTACGCATTCGTAGCGGGATTGTTGGAGGGGAAATTTTCGGCCACGCCTAGCGCTATCGAGCGAGCTCAAGCTTCGGGTTGGAGCGAAAATAGAAATTACAGGGTTTGCCTGGTGCTTTTGAATGAGCCGATTCCGCTTTCTATCGAAGGTTTCACTCGGCGTTCAAGAACTGCGGATCGAATCTCGCAAGCAATGCTGAGCATGGGTGTGGCGCCGCTTATGTCTGTGTCTTTGAACCAGGTGAGCTTCTTGTTGCCGTCGGAAATTGCGCCCGACTCGGTATGGCGGGCTGTGCGCACCGAGGGCTGCGCAATGGCGGTTAGTCGAACTCATCAGGGAGTGATCGGTATGGCTCATGGTGCAGAGGATGTATCTGCGCTTCTTCCTTTGCTCAAGCCAGGTAAGTTGCATGATTTTGATGAGGTTCTATTTCCCAGGGCGCTTATGGGCGATTCGGATGCTCGACGCTTGCTGGTTGAGAAAATGATTGCGCCGCTGGGCAATCCCAAGCGTGGTAATGCGCTCATCGAAACGGCCCTTACGTTGGCCAAGGAAGGCTTCCAGTTATTGAATACCTCCAAGGCGCTAGATATCCATATTAGTACGTTGCGCTATAGGGTAGAGCGTATTGAGACGATGTTGAGTATTTCGCTCGATAACCCTGATGACAAATTCAAGCTTCAAGTGGCGGCTCAAATGTATGTTTTGGCCGCTGACGAGAATTCTTAGAAAGTATTAAATGCGGGGGGCGCTTGTAGTGCTGGATGCCCCGTGGGAGGCTTTGTGTCTAGGCGTGTTACGAAAACTTCATGCGGTTTGCATTTAGTGTCTCAGTCTGAAAATACTCTTTTTGACCTAAAAGGCAGGGTCGTGCAGTCTGAGCTAGTTGAACTGGCCAGAACTGCTATTAGTTTAAAGAGTTCTGGTAATAGCGTTGTCGTCGCTATTGGTGAGCATTGTTCTGCTGGTGCTGGCTGTTTAGGAGGAGAGGTCTATCGAGCAGGCTATGCTGCGATGGTTGTATCTCAGACTAAACTCATGGCTGAGTGGGAGAAGTGTTTCAGCAACGGTGGTGAATTGTCAGCTCAAGTTCTAGTAGATGCGGTAGTTTTTCACAACGAGCTCAGAGGCCAGCAGTTGGCAGGCGTCTTGTGTGAGTTGACCGATATGGGGGTGGTTCCTATCGTGGGGCTGAGTGCAGGTGGTCGTGGAGCCTGCACTACATTGTTGGATTCTTTCCTGCTCACATTGCTGGATGATCACAAGAAAAGGATCCTGCAAAAAGTGGCTGTCTGATCATTTTCTCCTCTATTACGGCTGTGTGCTACCAGTCGACCAAAAAAACGATCGCGAATTCGTTTGTCGAGTAGGTAGTTCCTATCGTCCTCCTCCTGTTCAATGAGTCCTATAAGTCCCATGGAAAGGGCCTGCCGGTCGTGCGAAACCGAGTAGTTAGATCCAGATGTTGTACGCCTGCCTAATAATAACTCGAGGCTTTTCAAGATGTCCCAAACATCTCATTCAGTCCATTCAGCTATCGCTGAAGGATCAAACCTTTCCACTGGTTTAAAACAGCGCCACGTCACTATGCTCTCGATTGCGGGTGTAATCGGTGCGGGTTTGTTTGTTGGCTCTGGTCATGCAATCGCTGCCGCTGGCCCGGCGGTTCTTCTTTCGTATATCGCAGCCGGTACTCTAGTTGTGCTGGTGATGCGAATGCTCGGCGAAATGGCTGTAGCATCTCCCGATACCGGATCATTCTCCACCTATGCGAACAGAGCCATCGGTCAATGGGCTGGATTCTCAATCGGTTGGCTGTATTGGTGGTTCTGGGTTCTCGTTATCCCCTTAGAGGCAATTGCAGCAGCTGCGATTTTGAACACATGGTTCCCGGTTATTGATACCTGGTTGTTCGCGTTGGCGATCACTGCGCTTCTGACCATTTCAAATCTTTTCAGCGTCGCTAAATACGGCGAGTTTGAGTTCTGGTTTGCGTTGTCGAAAGTGATCGCCATCATGGCATTCATCATCTTGGTTGCAGTCGCTCTTGTGGGAGGGCTGCCAGGTCGGGAGGTTGAGGGCTTCGTAGCTACCATGCACGCAAATGGCGGTTTCGCCCCGAATGGCTATGGGCCGGTGCTTGGTGCCTTGCTGACTACCATGTTCAGCTTCATGGGTACCGAAATCGTCACGATCGCTGCAGCAGAATCGAAAAACCCATCTCAGCAGATCGCCAGGGCTACCAACTCTGTTATTTGGCGAATCGGTATTTTCTACATCGTTTCCATCTTTATGGTGGTTTCCATCGTGCCATGGAACGACGCCCAGCTCTCCGTGGTTGGTTCGTACCAGCGTGCGCTGGAGTTACTGCAAATTCCCTACGCCAAGCTGATCGTCGATATCGTGGTTCTCGTCGCTGTAGCGAGCTGTCTCAACTCGGCCATCTACACCGCTTCTAGGATGATGTTCTCCCTGGCCAAGCGTGGTGATGCGCCAAAAGCGCTCAAGGCTACGACTGTCTCAAATGTCCCGCGCAGGGCAGTCTTGGCCAGTACGGCTATCGGCTTCGTTACTACTGCCATTAACTACTTTGCCCCTGAGAAAGTTTTTGCATTCCTACTGGCAACCTCGGGGGCTGTTGCATTGTTGGTCTACTTGGTTATCGCAGTTTCGCAGTTGCGCATGCGCAAGCAGTTGATAGCTAACGGCCAGGAGTTGGACTTCAAGATGTGGCTTTACCCTTGGCTGACCTGGCTTGTGATCATTTTCATTACTGCCGCACTGTGCCTGATGCTGACTCTCCCCAAACACACTTATGAGGTGGCGTCGACGGCGGTGCTGGCACTCATGATCGTTGCCACTGGTGTTTACACCAAGCGCCGAAGCAATGCGGCGAATTGGTCTCAGGGTCTCGTCAGTAATACCCATCGCTGACCCCCATCAGATCTAGGTTCTTCAAGAAGGGGTGGGGGCGTTGGTTCGCGCCCCCCCCCCCTCATTCTTGGTTGACCAGTTGCCAGCAAAATATTTGGGTTCGGATTGTTGCTGTCTGTCTTTCCTGCCCTGAATCCCAACTTTTCTGTATCTACTTTTAGTACGAAAAAATCAGTCAATCTTCCTATCTTTCGCACGTATTTAGAGTGTGGGGGCGTAGTTACGATTGCCACACTGACACACAAAGGTGACTACCATGTCTTCTCAACAAAAAATGTCCGTATCGCCTCGCGCACAACACGTATCCAATGGTGTTGCGGTTGCTCACCCGATCATCGTGAGCCGCGCTGCAGGCGCTTACCTCTGGGATGACCAAGGTAAGAAATACTTGGACTTCGTTGGTGGTATCGGCGTGCTGAACGTCGGCCACAACCACCCACGCGTAGTCGAAGCAGTACGTAAGCAGTTGGATACCTTCTCGCACATCTGCTTCCAGGTAGCCGCTTATAACCAATACACCGACCTCGCCGCGAAGCTGAACAATCTTGTTGGTGGCTCGGAACACTACAAGTCAGTATTCCTGACTACCGGTGCCGAAGCTGTTGAGAATGCCATTAAGATCGCGCGTGGCCATACGAATCGTCCGGGTGTGATTGCATTCCGTGGCGGTTTCCACGGTCGTACCTTGATGGGTATGACCCTGACCGGCATGAGCCAGCCTTACCGCCAGAATTTCGGCCCATACGCCCCGGATATCTACCATACGCCGTATCCGAACGAGTACCGTGGTGTGACCACAGAGAAAGCCCTGGCCGCTCTGCAGGAGGTATTTGACACTCAAATCGCTGCTGATCGCGTCGCTGCAATCATCATTGAGCCCGTCCAAGGTGATGGTGGGTTTATCGCCGCTCCGGTCGAGTTCATGCGTGCTCTGCGCAAAAAAACTCAAGAGCTGGGCATCGTTCTGATCTGTGACGAAATTCAGACCGGCTTTGGTCGTACCGGTAAGATGTTCGGCTTCGAGCACTCCGGCATCCAGCCTGACTTGGTAACTGTTGCCAAGAGTATGGCCGGCGGTCTGCCGATCTCTGGTGTCGTGGGTCGTGCCGCAATCATGGATGCCCCACAGCCAGGTGGTTTGGGTGGCACATATGGTGGCAATCCGCTCGGTTGCGCTGCTGCGTTAGAGGTCATCAAAATCTTCGAATCGGAGAACCTGACAGAGCGCAGCCGCGCGATCGGAGCCCAGCTTCTGGAAGGCTTCAAATCCCTAGAAGGCCGCTTCAAAGGCATCGGTCACGTGCGTGCGATTGGCGCAATGGCAGCCGTTGAGTTCGTTTCTGATCGTGAGTCAAAAGAGCCAGATCCCGCTCTGGCGCAACGGATCATCGATGCTGCCCGTGAAGAGGGGTTGCTGGTGATCAAATGTGGTGTCTACCGCAACGTTGTACGCTTCATCTGCCCACTGGTCATTTCTGAGCAGGATGTGGCTGAAGCCCTGGGCATGTTCGAGCGAGCGCTGGTTACCGCCGAAGCATAAGGCTGACGTTTATCGATTTACATCGCAATAACTCTGGAGTGGTTATGTCCCCGTTTGAAGCGTTCAGTGAAGTTGACATTCGTATCGGCGAGGTCGTGCGAGTGGAGCTCAATGAAAAAGCAAACAAGCCAGCTTATAAGTTCTGGATCAATTTTGGTGAGTTGGGCGAGAAAACCACCAGCGCGCAGTACACCAAGCTCTACAGCCCTGAAGAGTTTATCGGTAAGCAGGTTGTTTGCGCCGTCAATCTGGGCTCAAGGAAGATTGCTGGCTTTACCTCCGAAGTATTGATGTTGGGTGTCGATCGTGAGCCTGGTGAGGTTGTTTACCTGACCACAGAGCGCTCTGTTCCACTCGGCAGCAAGATTTTTTAACCCTCTAGCCGCTGTGCTGCGATACAGCGGCTGGCTCAAAACAAGTAAACCTAAAGTAGGATATCAAGATGCAACTGACCGACTTCAAAGCGCTGACCTTCGACTGCTACGGCACCCTGATCGACTGGGAGACCGGCATCGTCAACGCCCTTCAACCACTGGCAAAGCGTACTGGCAAGTCCTTCACTTCTGACGAGCTGCTGGAAGTGTTTGGTCGCAACGAGTCGCCTCAGCAAACCGAAACCCCTGGTGCTCTTTATCAGGACATTCTGCGCGCTGTATATGATCGCATCGCTAAAGAATGGGGCTTGAAGCCCGACGCTGCTGAGCGCGAAGAGTTTGGCACCTCCGTGAAAAACTGGCCTGCATTCCCGGATACGGTGGAAGCTTTGCAGTATCTTAAGAACCACTACAAGCTGGTCATCCTGTCCAACATCGACCGAAACGAGTTCAAACTGAGCAATGCCAAGCTGGGTGTAGAGTTCGACCACATTATCACCGCTCAGGATGTGGGTTCGTACAAACCAAACCCAAACAACTTTACCTTCATGATCGATGCGCTGGCTAAAGCTGGCATCGAGAAGGGCGATATTCTGCACACCGCAGAAAGCCTTTATCACGACCACATCCCAGCCAACGACGCAGGTCTAGTTTCGGCTTGGATCTATCGTCGTCACGGTAAAGAAGGCTACGGCGCCACTCACGTTCCGTCCCGTATGCCAAACATCGATTTCCGCTTCAACAGCATGGGCGAGATGGCTGAAGCGCATAAGCAAGCGCTGAAGGGTTGATACAAATGCCGGCGGCTATATATGCCGCCGGTTTTTTCGCTGAGTTTGAACTAACAGTGAGACTGCCATGAGTTCTTATGATTCGACTGTTTCGAGATCTCAGTTCGGGATTATCCCAGCGGTAGTCTCAGTGATCATCTGGAGCACCTTGGCAGTGAGTGTTACCTACTGCCAAAACGTGTCTCCCATGTTTATTACGGGTGCTGCGCTGTTTATTGGTGGGCTCATAGGCCTTCCTTGGTTCAGGCTATGGGCTATGCCACGCAGGCTTTTTGTGTTGGGTACATTCTGCATGTTGGCCTACCACGTCATTTATTTTTACGCGCTTCAACTTGCTGATCCGATCGGCGTCAGTCTGCTGCACTACCTTTGGCCTGTGCTGATCGTGGTGATGGCCCCACTGTTTGTGTCGAGCGGGCGGCTCACTACAAGATCGATTTTGGCCGGGCTTGTAGGTTTTGTTGGAGCAGTAATCAGCTGTAATCCGGATCACTCTCTGGGTGAGGGCAACTGGCTTGGATATGGCCTGGCATTTATCTCGGCCATCCTGTGGGCAGCTTACTCGCTACTTGCCAAGCAATATACGGGTGTTCGTAGTGCATCGGTTGGGCTGTTCTGCCTAGTGTCGGGCGCTGCGTGCCTGTTGGTTTATCGCGCAGGCTCGCAGTGGCCTTCGCTTACCCCTAGTGAGACCTGGGCAATCGTTTATATGGGGTTGGGGCCTATGGGTGGAGCCTTTTACCTTTGGGACTATGCAATGAAAAAGGCCAATCATGAGCAGGTAGCTGTCCTCAGTTATGCTACTCCTGTGCTGTCTACAGCATTCTTGGCTATCTACCTGCAGGTCGGAATGCAGTGGTACATCTGGGTAGGTGCGGCCTTAGTTGTTTGCTCGATGATAATGTCGAAAAGAGCGACTGGGTAATAATTATTTAGTTTGTGCTTGTGTCAAATAAGGCGAAGGAATAGAGCTGGTCATTCTATTCATAATCGCCGAATTAACCTTGCCCCCCCCCCTTCACGCTGGGGGCTTTTTATATGTATTAACTATTGAATTAGAGCGTCCAAGTGCGCAGTGTCGCATATTTTGGCTGAGATGTTGTTCGTAGAAATAGAGGTGACTCGATGATTGAAACAAATATAAGTGTCGAAAATCCGAAGACTCAAGATAGTCAACTCAAGGCGGGGCTAAAGTCCAGGCATCTAACCATGATGTCTATCGCGGGGGTCATTGGTGGCTCTCTGTTCGTAGGGTCAGCAAGTATTATCCATAGTGCAGGGCCAGCTGCGGTTTTGGCATTTCTGGTAGGTGGTATTCTAATGATGCTTATCATGAGAATGCTGGGCGAGATGGCGACGTCCTCTCCTGATACTGGATCTTTCTCAACTTACGCCGATCGGGCGATTGGTCGTTGGGCCGGTTTTACCATTGGCTGGCTTTATTGGGGATACTGGGTATGCCTCATGGCTTGGGAGGCTTACGTTGCAGGCAAGATCCTTAATGGCTGGTTTCCATCGATCAGTATCAATGTCTTCGTTCTGGCAACGACGCTGGTACTGATCAGCATCAACTTCTTCAACGTGAAAAACTATGGCGAATTTGAGTTCTGGTTTGCACTGATCAAAGTGGTGGCGATTTTCTGCTTCTTGATAGTGTGTGGCCTCGCTGTAGCCAATATATGGACGCTGGGGGAGGTTAGGGGGATCACCAATTTGACGGCGCACGGTTTCATGCCGAACGGAATAGACCCTGTCGTCGGCGCTATGCTCGGGGTGATGTTTGCGTTCTTGGGGGCAGAGATCGCGACTATTGCCGCTTCTGAGTCTGCGAACCCATCCCAGCAGATCATAAAGACGACCAAGTCAGTCGTTTGGCGCGTAGGGTTGTTTTACGTGGGCTCGATTTTCCTGATTGTTTGCTTGGTGCCATGGAATGACCCCATGCTCGGTGTGTCAGGCTATGGGGCTTACCGACGCACGCTGGAGCTGCTTGGGGTGCCTGGTGCAGAAGTGCTGATGAATTTCGTGGTGCTGACGTCGGTGAGCAGCTGCTTGATTTCTGCGCACTACACAGCCTCGCGCATGCTCTATTCATTGGCTAGCCGTGGCGACGCTCCGTCATTTTTCAAGTTTACAAAACAAGGAACGGGGGTTCCGCTTTACGCCATCATTGGTTCCTGTCTGGTGGCTGTGATTCTGGCACTTATCAATTTCAGTGAGGCACTGAGACCCAAGGATGTGCTCGATACACTGATGAACATGACCGGTACTATCGCGCTTCTGGTTTATCTGGTTATCGCGTGCTCTCAGCTGAAAATGCGTCGCAAGCTGGAGATGAAGGGCAGTGAAATCCCGCTAAAAATGTGGCTGTTTCCTTGGCTGACCTGGGCGGTGATCATCTTCATCGTGGCTTGCTTGGCAGTAATGTCGTTCATGGCTGAGTATCAGGTTCTGGTAGTGTCGACGGGCAGTGCGGGCCTCGCTTTGGTACTGATCGGAATCGTGCATCAGCTACGTTGTAACCGATTGAAGCGCTAGGAACATAAGAGTGGGACTTTGACCATAAGCTCAGGCTCAGTAGCTTACGCTGCATTTTGGATTTATCAGAATAAAGCCACCATTTGCAAACAGATGGTGGCTACTGACACTAACCCCCTCAAAACAGCAATTACCCGTTTAGTTATCATTCGGCTAATCGTAAAATGAACCTCTGAATTACTAAATATAGTGCAGGTGTTAAATGAATAAAAATAATAGTTTGTTTATCCGCATGCTAGTCGCCATCCGAGATTTTTGTTTGGGAAGGAATGTTGAACAGAAAGATGGCGAAGTGAGGGTGGCTCGCCCGTGCCCTCATATTCATATTGAAGTATATCCCAGTTCTCGAAACCACTAGGTAGCACTTCAAGGCTCAAAGCCCTTGCTTTGTTCAGGTGGTCTCCAGGCAGGTTGTCGCAGTCGAAGACAGTTTCGTGCGACTCCTTCCGAGCGTGCACTAGCCTAGCTCAGGCGTTTACAAGGCGGCGGAGGCTTAGACGATTCATTCGCAGTAACCATCCGACACTCGCCGTCCTCACGCCAGTATTCCAGTAGTTGTGCTTTGATCGGTGGAGGATGCAGCCCTGGATTGCCATTAGGGTAATCCAAGGTTGCACTGTTTGAGGGGCTACTGCACGACTATGAATCAGGTGTCGATGTATTTGTACGCTGTGACAGTGGCTGTTCATGGTTAGTGGGCTGCTGCACGAGCACGTAAAGGCAACTGACAATCAGGGCCGCGCCTGTCCAGCCCACTGGTGACAGCTGCTCTCCGACGACAACCGCAGCGAGCAGTGCTGCCACGACGGGTTCAATCAATGAAAGGGTCGTGGCGGTGCTTGCTGAAACTTTTGCAAGGCCCTTCCCAAATAGCACGTAGCCTAGGCACATTGGAACCAAGGCCATGTAAAAACCAACCATAGCATTCGTCCAGGTTTCAATAAGTGGTGCGCCCGTGACCAGCAGCACAGGCAGGAGCACCAGTCCACCCAAACCAAACGTTGTGCCCATTGCGGCAGATGACGAAATGTTCTTCTGGATTAGCCGATGTGCTGTCCAAGAGTAAAGGGCATAAGTCGCGCCTGCGACCAAGCCAAGCAGAATCCCGAACATGCTACGAATATCTGAAGCCCCTGCGACATTATCTGTGTGCCCTTGGGCTTTAGCCACGCATAACATCACTGTGCCCAGCAATCCCAGTCCCGCTCCGATTGCCCAACGTCCAGTTAGCGGCTTGTTATCGAATATCCGCTCAATGACGGCGCTCAACAGTGGTGCTGAGCCGATAGTGACTACGGTGCCAATAGTCACACCTGCCATGTGCATGGAGGTGTAAAAGGCTAGGGGATAGACGGCTACGGCAGATGCGCCGATCAGCACATAACTGGACTGTAATTTCAGTCTTGCCCAATCGATGCCGATCTGGCGAATGGCGATAAGCATCTGTAGCAGCCCACCAACGCCCATTGCAGCTGCACCAATTGCAAGCGGGCTGACGCTTGGGGCGAATGTGGCAGCTGTGCCCGTCGTACCCCAGAGGATGGATGCCATCAAGACAAATATCACGCCTATTGTCTTGCTATTGTTTGTCGTTAATACAGAACGGCTCATGTCACATCGCCTCCAAAAGCGAAGCAGCGATACGGCGAGCTTGCTGGACGCGAGCATCATTGCCTTCCAGGCCGGCCCGAGACATTGCGCCTTCCAGCAGATACGAAAGATGGGAAGCCTTTTCGGTGACGGACTCAATATTTCCAGGCGAAATTGCCCTTAGGTGTTCAAGCAACAATCCTTCAACATGCTCTTTATGGCGACGCACTGCATCGCGGCCAGCATCGCCTGCGGGTAATTCTGCCGCAGCGTTAAGTAGTCCGCATCCGCGAAACCCGCTCTCATACGCGCAATTGGCGTGGTCTGCATACGCGTCGAAAACAGCCAGTATCATGTCTCGGGCAGTAGCAGCTTTCTGAGCCCGCGCATCATAAAGGGCAAGCCACTCAGCATGCCTGGCCTCAATGAAGGCGGCGACTAAGTCAGCCTTGGAGTCGAAGTTGTTGTACAAACTCATCTTGGCGACACCAGCCTTGGCGGTGATGGTATCGATGCCAGTGGCGGTGATTCCGTCGTTGTAGAAAAGCGATGCTGCAGCTTCGAGAAGACGGGCTCTCGCAGCTTTAGGTTTCAAGGGCTTCAAAGCGATGGGTTCCTAACTAGGTAGGTCAGTCTATCTAGTTGCGCGTGCCCCTGCACGCGTCTTCGATAACTGGTAGCGAAACGAAAGAAGTCGGTGGTGATGCAGGGTACCGAGAACGATGAGTTTCGAGAGAGCGCCACGGATAATGGCCACCGCTCTGCAGGTGTGACCTATAAATACATCGCAGTTCAGACTTCCTATTTTAATTCAGTCGTCCTCCACCGTTTAATACTTTAAATACTAAAAACACCCATCTTTGTCCTGTTCAGACCATGTAGATGATATCGGGTTCGTTGCTTAGGATTTAGCCAAGATGAATGGTTGAAGTTACGCCTCCAAAAGACTGCCTGCAGGCGTAGTGAATTGAGCCATAGCTCTAAGTGCTTAGTCATCGGCGGTACCTGGAATACCTGTTCCTTCGTGGTGTAGCTACGAAGGTATTTTCTTCTAATTTTTTACGAATCTCTTTGGAGGTTTTATGAGTTTTAAGCTGCAGCGCGAAGAGTTGATAATCACCAAGAACTTTATCGCTGGTGTGTGGCAGGACGCGGTCTCTGGCGCAACCCTCCCAGTCAACAACCCAGCTTCAGGAGAGCGCGTCACGCTCGTTGCAGATAGCGACGAAAAGGATGCAAAGGCTGCAGTTGAAGCTGCAGTCGAAGCGTTTGAAGCTTGGCGCTCTACTCCGGCCAAGCAGCGAGCTGTGATCTTGAAGCGCTGGAATGACTTAATCATGGCTAACGCTGAAGACTTGGGTAAGATCATTTCCACTGAGCAAGGTAAGCCCCTTGCCGAAGCTGTTGGCGAAATTGCCTACGCCGCAAGCTATGTGGAGTGGTTTGCTGAGGAAGCCACCCGGGCGAATGGTGACATCATTCCTCAAGCCGTGCGTGGACGTAAAATGGCTGCTTATAGGGAACCTGTAGGCGTTGTAGCGGCCATCACGCCTTGGAACTTCCCCGCAGCGATGATCGCTCGGAAAATCGCCCCTGCTCTGGCTGCAGGTTGTACTGTCGTTTGCAAGCCAGCGGCGGAAACACCTCTCACTGCCTTGGCACTGGTTAAGCTTGCCGAGGAGGCGGGCGTCCCAGCTGGCGTCTTGAACATCGTCAACACTTCCGCATCGAAGACGGTAGCGGACGTATGGTTGGATGATCCACGTGTTCGCAAAATCACCTTCACAGGATCGACGCCGGTCGGTAAGCACCTGGCCCACGAATCATCGCGCACCCTGAAGAAATTGGCGCTGGAGCTGGGCGGTAATGCGCCATTCATCGTGTTTGAGGACGCCGACATCGATGCCGCAGTAGAAGGTTTGATGGTGGCTAAATTCCGTAACGGCGGCCAGACCTGCGTGTGTCCAAACCGTGTGTACGTTCAGTCGAAGATCTACGGCAATTTCCTAGAGAAACTCAGCGCTCGCGTGTCGGCCCTCGTCGTGGGCCCTGCCAGCGATTCGAAGTCGCAGATTGGCCCTATGATCAACGCGAAAGCGATCGCTAAGATTGAAGAGCACGTCAATGATGCAGTCGCTCGTGGTGCTCGAGTCCTCGCGGGTGGCAAGCGTCTTTTCACCGAGCAGCGTGCTGAGTCCACGTACTACGCTCCAACCGTCCTGGCGGACGTAGATCCTTCCTCTAAATGCTTCCATGAGGAAACATTCGGGCCGGTTGCACCGATCACCCGGTTTGAAACCGAGGAAGAGGTCATCAAGATGGCCAATGACTCGCCATTCGGATTGGCATCTTACTTTTATACCAACGACATGCGCCGTGTGCATCGGGTTGTTGATGCGCTCGAGTGTGGCATTGTCGGAGTGAACGAAGGTGCTATAGCTGCCGAGGCAGCTCCGTTTGGGGGAGTGAAGGATTCTGGATATGGCCGAGAAGGCTCCGTACATGGCCTAGAGGAATACATGCACATCAAATATGTCTGCCAAGGCGGCTTGGATTAACACCCCTAATTTGATGAGTGAGCTCTTTACTCAAATCTGTTTGAGGCAGAGGGAATCCGCTAAGCGTGTTTTATTGAGAGATCGTATGAACAACCTTCAGAAAAAAGATCAACACTGGGTTCACCCTGTGACTGCCCTGATGGATCACCAGGCAAAGGGCGTATGTGCCTGGAAAAGTGCGGACGGGATTCACCTTGTGGATGTGAACGGTCATCGGGTTCAAGATGCCTTCTCGGGCCTCTGGTGTGTGAACGCCGGTTACGGGCAGCCGACGATCATTGAGGCCGCAAGGAAGCAGCTTGAAGTCCTACCTTACGCGACAGGTTATTTCGGTTTCGGTAGCGAGCCTGCAATTGAGCTAGCCCATCGTTTAGCAAGCCTGGCGCCTTCTGGCTTGAACCACGTTATTTTCGGGCAGGGCGGTTCAGATGCTGTAGACACAGCGATCCGAACGGTACGCTATTACTTCAATGCGATCGGAAAACCTGAAAAAAAGCACTTCATTGCAGTGCAGCGTGGCTATCACGGCTCCTCAGCTTTGGGCAGCGGACTTACCGCACTTCCAGTATTCCATCGCTATTTTGATGTACCTGCTCCTACCCAGCATCACATTGAAGCGCCTTACACTTACCGACATAGTGCCGGCCCAGATGAGGTATCGGTACTGCAAGCGACCGTTGCGGCACTTGAGAGCAAAGTGCGAGAAATTGGCAAAGAAAAAGTGGCCGCGTTCATCTGCGAGCCCATCATTGGCTCTGGTGGGGTGATTGTTCCTCCTACTGGTTATCTGAAAGCAGTGCGCGAGACCTGTGACAAACTCGGCATCCTGATGATCGTTGATGAGGTGATTACTGGATTTGGTCGTACTGGCCCAATGTTCGCTTGCGAGCATGAAGGTGTTAGTCCAGATATCTTGACACTCGCGAAAGGCCTGACCTCAGGGTACGCGCCCATGGGCGCAACTATCATCTCCGATAGTATCTATGCCGCAATCGCGGAGGCTGGCTCTGACGGTACGCCGTTTGGTCATGGCCAAACCTACGCCGGACATCCTGTCAGCGCGGCAATTGCCAACGCCACGCTGGATTTGTACGAAACCGGTCTCTTGGAAAATGGCAAAGCTGTTGGTGAGTATTTCCAGGAAAGACTGCGTAGCCTCGACGCGCTAGCCGTAGTAGGGCAGGTGCGGGGGCAGGGCATGCTGGCGGGCGTAGAGCTTGTTGCAGACAAGCAGACACGAGCCAAGCCAGACCCGAGCTTGAAAATCGGGCAGAAGATCTTGGCCCACGCGTTTAGCGAGGGGCTTGTATTCCGTGCTTTTGCCGACGATATCCTCGGCTTTGCTCCCTCACTGAATTACACCAATGCTGACGTCGACAAGCTGATTGAGATTCTTACCTTTTCTATCGAGAAGGTGATCGGCGCTAAATGGGTTTGATTGCTTCCCGCTGCGCGATTTAGCACTGCGTTTAAGGTCTTCTTTCAGAAGACCTTCTTTTTATGATAGCTATGAGCCTGTTTAATCTTTCAGCTTATCTTTGCTATTGATCCTTCATGCTTTCATCTTCCCTGAGTTGGTAACTCATGGCGTCACAGCTATCTGACCAGCACGTAAGCCATTTAGGCATATCTGGAGACTTTTCGGCTAGCCTCAACTCTTGAACGAATTCGACTGGTGAAATATTACCTTTCGCTGATCGAAATAGACCGCGCATCACCACTACACCGATCACTTTGCCTTTGCTGATAAACCGATGCTCCATGAAAATCCATTTCTCGTCCCACCCCAGCATCTTGGTATGGATTTCAAAAACTTCAAAAAGTCTGAGCTCTCTTCGAAATTTCCCCCAGGTATCCCCTACGATTGGTAGAGATTTTGTTTTAATAGCTACCCGGTATGCTCCAGTTCGCAAAACGAAATCCATGCGTCCGACATCTGCCAGTGTGAAATATCTTCCGTTAGTAACGTGCTGATTAAAGTCCAGATCCAGAGGCCAAACACGCATTCGGATGACTGTTGATTCAAGTGCTTGTACTGGGCGACGCCAAGGTCGGCGCAGCAGCATGAGAAGGAGTCGAAACCAGAGATTCATAAAAACGCCGATAGGAAAATAGTTGATGCACTCTATAGTTTTAGGCTCGTGTTTGGTATGTCTCGAAATGACAGAGTTTTCTTAATGTGTATATTTCGATTATTAAAGGTGAGCCGGGCCGGTAATAATGCTGTCATTGAGCTCGCTAAGAGCTTTCAGTCGAACGTTAATCGTGCGTGAACTTGCACCGCTACAATTCATCGCCTTTTATGGTGTGGTTTGAGAGAAGACTCGGCTGTACAATTCTCTTGAGTTTGCGTCCTTCAGCGTGCGCTGCCACAAAACCGTAGACGATAAGGAGTTGCTGCATGGAGGATCGTCTATCCTGCAAAACAGAATTCTCCCTGCTGTGCGTTCGTCACTGAGCGATTTCCTGATGGCTTAGTAGAGGGGCGTGGCACTAGCAATTCATCACACGACGAAATTGCCAGGTTTTTGAGAACTCCTTCATTGGCGAGATTCGAGAGTTCCTCTTGTGTACGACGTAGCAAAGCGCCAACTGATTGCCCTGACTCGGCACAAAGAGTAATTGCTACTAAAGTCAGAGGATTCACGTCGAGTGGCCCACTTAGCGCGGTGATCATCTCTAAAGTTGGACTTGATTGAGCGCGTTCTAGTTTCGAGACATATGTCCGACTGCTGACTTCTGCCAGGTTTCTCTGGGTCAGCCCCCGACCAGCGCGCATCGCTTTAAGCACAGCAGCGAAAGCTTTTTTGAGCGACATATACGCGTTCCTGATTTGAGTCAGTCCCTGTGAGCTTGGATACGTTGGGACGAGCCATTCTAGCCAAATCGAAGCCTATCACGGTATGCCTGGGTTTCATGCTCTAGAGACTCCGAGATGAACCTTGTAGCTCGCTGGAACTATGCGCACTGAGTTGGGCTACGTACTCTAACGCTACCGGGACTACTGTGATTTCCATCTGCCGTCTTGATTGATCTATTGCGAGCTTAGCCAGGCCTCCACTTGTTTCAGCATACCTAGCTCGAAGAGCTTGTGCTTTCCCATCTCAAGAGTTGCGAGCAGCAGCTGTTTTTCTACTTTGGTTGGAAACCATTCAGCTACCTCGACATTGCAGTGCCTGGAACCGCTCATTGCCCACTTCACGATCATGTCGGAAGCCGCTCGGTAATGATCGGCCATGAAGAGGCGTTTGCCTTCTGATGCCCATCCTAGCCTCGCCAACTGGTCGGTAACGTCGCATATTCCAGCGTCACCAAAGAAGTCGGTGGTATCAGGATAGTGAATACCTGCAAGCGACATTTTTGCCACGCCTGAATCCCGGTCGAAGTAGGACAGAAAATGCCACCCACCTGTAGTGCTTCTAGCGTGCGGAAAGTTGATCGCGGCCTTGCCAGTGATGTAGTGCGTGCGGGAAATGCGTTTGAGATCAAAATCAAAGAGCGGCGGGGTCATTGGAGCTTTTTTAGCCGGGCGAGCCCCTGCTTGATGTGGCTCGCATTGTCGCCGATTGTCTCCAGAGCACCACGTACATTATTTCCTACATCCGCGTGTCAGTGGGCTTCTACGTGGAGGGTCAACTCCATTATTGCTGCCTCCACGGCGAGCTGGTTTTGATACATTCTTTCCAGCAAATCCGACAGCGAGTATTCCTTTGGCATTGAAGTGATCTCCTTCAGGGAAGCTCAGCATAGCGCAGCCTAGGGAGTGAGCTAGCGCTTTGCGGACAGCTCCTGAGCCTCATCAACTTTGAACTTATCATAAAGCTCATCCCCCTAACGCTGTGCAGAGATCCGCTAGCTCAGACTTACTCTGGGCTGCCCACTTACACGTAAAGGTTGGTAAGTTATGAAGAGCGAACAAGTTGAAGGCGTTGTAGAAAAGGTTGCCGGCAAAGCGCAGAGCGCAGTCGGAAAACTGTTTGGTGATTCGAAGCTGGAAGCTGAAGGTGCTGGACGTCAAGCTGCTGGTCAGCTGACCCAAACCTATGGCGATGCGCTGGACAGCGTATCTACGTTTGTCAAAGAGAAACCGGTTGCCGCACTTGCAATTGGTGCAGTAGCCCTGCTGGTGCTAGACCGCCTCCTGCGCCGCTGAATTGGGAGAAAGGGACGTTTCGACAGACGCGTTCCCTTTTGCGTTTATCGCCCCGCACCTCTAGATCTGTCCATCCTTTGGCTTCGGGGGCGCGGGCTGTATACACGACTCACTTCCATCCACGCAGCGCGCCTGAGTTGCGCCGAGGTTAGTGGGCCACAAAGCTCGTGGAAGCCTGGAGTGGGCTCAGTAGCAAGCGGAGCGCGCAGGCGGGAGGATGGAAGCCCACAGGGCCAAGACTCGGCAACGGCGAGGCTTGGTTCACGACAGCCGTCCTCGCAGAGGCCCGCTCGACCATAGCTCCCCTAGAGCGCTTTCAGGAGACGCTCAAGCGCCTGATGCTCCCATGTACTGAGTAACGCAATGGGATCTGTTCCAAATCGATACCCTGCGTCAAACGACCATCGCCGTCCTTCCGGACTCACGCATTCTTCGCAGTAGTCGAGCGTGTCACAGTCGTTGTAGATCGATATCCGCCAACCTTCTACGCTGACAACGAAATGGCCCGCATAAATCTCATCCCAAGAAGTCTGACTCACCTTGGTCATTGTCCGTCGCTGGAAGGTGACCTCTCGCAATATTTGGCATACCTCTCTCGCTGAGAGCTCAGGCGCAGTGTCATTGCTGACGCTACCTACCTGGGATGAACGAGCTGCCGCTCGGGCCTCTTCCAGCCTTTGCTCAGCGTACATAGCCGGATCATCATCTGGCAGCGGATAGCCTGCAGCTGAGAGAGCTTCGGCGCGCTTTTCAATGAGCAAACGCTCGGGATCGCGAACTGCTTGGTAGGCTCTGCCTGGCACGCGCCAAGTGGCATCCATTCGTGGCTCCTCAGTGGCTGACCGGCTTACTCTCCAGCCGGCTTCCTCCGGATCTTTCGAAAGCAGGCACCCACCACAATTGGGCACGTGGTTCGCGATCTCATACTCACGCCAGTTCACCATAGCTCCGGCATCAATGCCGAGCGTCTTGCGCTCTATCAGCCAGGCTACAGCGTTAATGAACTGGCCATGAGAGTACGCAACGATGTCTTGGGCGGGATGCTCTGCAAGACACACCAAGAAAGACTGAGCTCTAGCTATGAAATCTAGAAATGACTCAGCGCCTTCACCATCCGTGAAACCAGGATCGGCTTTGGCCCAATACGCCTCCACCCATTCACGCCGATCAGCGACGGTTGTGTTGATACACCGTGCGGGCTCAAGATAGGTAAATTCGTGGATGGGCCAGGTTTCAAATGGTACTGAAGAGAAAGCAGCCACTGTCTTCATTGCAGTTGCTTGGGCTCGGGAGAACGGCGAGGCAACGATCAGATCTGGGGCCTGGACGAATGACCCGGCCACTAGGCACGCTTGTTCAACACCCTTTGGCGTAAGAGGGATGCTCGCGTGATCCAGGCTGGCTTCGCCGGCGTTAGCAGCACTCTCTCCGTGTCGTATTAGTCTTACATGCTTCATTTACGAACTACTCGTACAGATTGGGCCACTATTTCTCTTAGATCCCCAAGGTTACCGGTACCCAACCTTCAATCAAGAAGTCTCGACAGCAGTCCCTCTATCTGGGTGCCTGCATGCTTGAATTTCAGCTCTTCCAGCTTAGCTGCTCTTCGTTCGCCGGTGAGCAAGCTTAGTCCGTGAAGCGCGTTAAGTAACTTCTGGACATCGCTAATTTCCGAACGCAAGGTCAGCCAGGTAGTGTTCACTCGACGAGCTAACTCGTCGGCCTCATGGCTCAAGCGTTGTGACTCAATTAGCTTGTTAGCGTTGGTGGTGGCCTTAAGATGACCTAAAGCCTGCTCAAGTTCGTCCAGTAGCTCGGTAACAGCCTCCGATTGGTCAAGTGACACGGGGCGTCCCTCCACATAAATCGTGTCCGCCTGAACGCAATAGACAGCTAGTGGCCCTTCACCCCCTCCAGTGCAATCAAGTGCAAGAACGTTCCCTAGCCGGACAGGCTCTGGAATCCAGGTGTGCCCCGTGCACACACGCCAGACCCCTTTGACACCTTCTCGATGGTGCTTTTTGATCCGCTCGCGCCCCCATAGCGCGATCTCTTCTACAGCAGGGATTGTTATGTCTCGGGTGAACTCGACCCATGACATCCCGGCAGGGACATCAGCATGAACAACGCCAACCAAACCGCGAGGGGACTCGATTTCTATGACTGTGGGAAGGCTCTCGGGCTTCCCAACGACCATCTCTTTCGATTCTTCAGCGATGGTCGACCACCAGCCTGCACCATGAGCTACATAACGAGCGCTGGGGTTTGCCCTGTAAGCCTTGATAAGCATCTGCTCATGGTTACCTTGAACGGTGAAGAACCACGGCTCACCAAGAAGCTTCAGACCGTCGAGGACTCCAGGCCCGCGATCTATGAGATCACCCACCCCAATGACTCGGTCGATAGTTTTGTCGAAACCGAGCTTCATTAATCCTTTGTAGAGATCAATCGACTTGAAGTGAATGTCACCGATAACGAAGTCGCGACCGACCTCGTTCCGGGGAAGCCTCAGGACTTTCTGACTCATGCGCGGGTTCCTTCCTCAATGGCCATCTAGCAAGTGACCAAACCCGTATTGTCCACCCCGCGACTGCACCTTCCTACAGAAATATGGACAGACAGGAAGACTACACTCCATTGCGCAGTGCTGAAGGTATCCCTGGAGTTTCTTCCGTCGATGGAAATAACGAGAGCAAGCGGAGCGCGCAGGCCAGTAAGGCCGGAGACCCGAGGATGGAAGCCCAGAGGGCCATGACTTGGCGTCAGCCATGGCATGGTTTACGACAGCCGACCCGATAGGGCGCGCCATAAACCTCGATTTGCTTAGATTGCAGGATTGCTGATGTTCTGCAGGCTTATGTATTCCAGTATTTTTGGACTGTGCTTCTGGCAATGCCGAGCTTTTCAGCGATTGTTTTTCTGTCGAAACCTTGCGCTTTCAGGACTCGAACGTAGTCCGCTTTAAGCGGCTGCTTAGGCTTACCTTGGGAGCGCTTGATGAGCTTTCCATCACTGAATTGCTCCTCTACCAACTGCCACCCTCCAGACATCTCGAATTCCCTGATTCGCAGGGCAGTACGTTGCAAAGCCTCGGATGGAAGTTCGTCACCCTGCGCAGCAATGACGAGAGTGACCATAGTCAAAAGGTCGAGGCCTAGATAGTCAGCGATCTCGTCCAGTTTCTCCAACGTCGCGTTCGCTCGGGCCTGCTCAAGCTTCCCCACGTAGGTTCTGTGCGTTGCCCCCGCCAACTCTTCGTAACTCAACCCCTGATGAGCACGAGCTCCACGCAATGCTCCTGCCAGCGCTTCTTTCAGATGCATGAGTCGGATCCTCAAAACTGAGGATAGAGCCACGGCAAGCGTGTTTCGATAAACAGATCATAGTGATATTATCGTGACATATGGTTTGCCAAGCAGTCGTTTGAACATAGCGGCGGGATGTTTGGATTGATGATGGATTGGTCATGAGAGCAGCACCTAAGACACCGCCAGGGACGTCTCGATGGGAGACGCGCTCATCAAGTCCGACGTTTATGGCCCGCGTAAGCCCGCCTGCAATCGTCACTGAGCGACGTCTTGGCAAGAACCAGATCCACTTTTTAAGCGAAGGCAGGGATAGTGAGTGATGAAGTTCGATTGCGTGAAAGTTTCAGGAAAAGTTGACTACGTTCGATCTGTTGATCGAATGAACGGCGGACATAAAGCTAAAGTCAGCATTGACGGTGCAGTTATCCCGAATTTGCAAGTGTCGAACAAGCTTTACGAAGAGCTTGAGGTCGGCGAGAGTGTAACTTTGTATGGCTTGTTTAAAAGAAACAATGACAAAGAAAAAAACACAGGCATCTTGTACGGCCTAGCGAAGCAAAACGGCGAGAAATTATTTGCAACCCAGTATAGATATCAAGTCCCGATTTTCCTGACGGTCACTGCGGCCATCGCATTTTGTCTAACTTTCGTCGCCGGCTGGATCGCTTCGATCTTCCCAGTGCTTTTCTTCTTTGGAGAAAATTCAGATTATATGTATACCACTACGGTATTTGCGGTAATTGAGTCGAGCTTGGTTGCCGCCTTTTTCCTGTGGAGGGCATGGGTGATGTTCAACACCACGTCTGATCCTGAAGCTTGGGAAACTACCGAAGCTGCAGTGCTATCGAGTCGCTTCAGTAAGCTCCATAAGTAATATTCCTGTACGTAGGGCACGGTTAAACCTGCCCCGGCTTCGGTCTCGCTGCGCCAGACTTTCCTTTCCATGCGAGTATCAGGCAAGCGGAGCGCGCAGGCGTGCAGGATGAGCGCCCATCGGGCTGAGACGCGGCGCAGCCGTGGCTCAGTTCTCGCCAGCCTTCCGCCGCAGGCGGCACGCAATTGCTACTGCCCGATATCAAATCAACAAGGATGCGGCTGAAATGACCCACGATGAACTCTGTCAGCTTGAGGGCGCTAGGCGAAGGACTCTGTGGGCCCTTGCATGCCTCCGTCTTGGCGATCCCACTGCATCCGACCTCCTTGCCATCCTCGATGATCTCGACGACCAAGAGCGAAACGACACCCCCTCTAGCGATAAGCCACTCGACCTCATTCAGGTTCGTAACTCTGTCTCGGTGATGCGCCATAACTCCGGAATCAACATCATTTTGGAGCAGACTATTCCGCAACCCTGGAGAGAGCGTTTCTGCCAGGCAAGCGTCGGGTCGACCAGGTTGGTCGATGGCCCATACGCCTCAGGCTGGGATAAATTCCTGGCGAGTTGGGAGGCAGAGATGCGACACCTGGAGCAGCATCGGGCCGCAAGAAATAAATCTAAAAAAGACTGAGCGGGTGAGGGCATGGGACAAGACGATGACACGGTGTACTGCGATATTCAGATGCCGCTAGCGGAGGGGCGAGAGCTTCTGAAGTTAGTGAATGCACTGCGATATCTGTCTGGCTGAAATTTGCATGCAGTCATGCTTTACTCAAACACCAGGTTCCAGTCCCGTTTATTCAGCTCACAACAGAAACGCTCCTATAGAACTTAGCCATCGTCCGATTCTGCACTGACTTGATGCCCTAGGGAAACCTAGCCAGCAACGCAATCTTTTGAAGCAAAACCTCTCCTGCTGGGCTTTGATTCTAAGTGGTTGGCCAAGCAGTACCCAATACGAATCTGTCTGAAAAGTGGCAGGATGACGTGTGGGCTGCTGCCTAGATCTGTAGCTGTTCCAACTGGCTTTCTCTTCAGCAGATGACAGCCGACCTTTCTTCAGCACATGAGCCAGAGGGAATTGCAAATTGCTCCGGGGCAACGATACTGAAAGTCAGGGACATCCTTATAGGAAAGACCTACTCTCGTGTGAAGTGAAGTCAACCTGCCCATTCCCTGGTCGATGAATATTCATATTTTAGGAAAGAAGAAGCTTCGCTGTTGCTTGAACGTAATGATATCTGAAGTGTGGATCTGGCTAGCCTTACGCCTGACCCCTCCATTTGAAGTCTTGATCACGATTTCATTGCTACCAAGCAGTGCTGAATTTATGTCGTCACTATGGGCTGGGGTGTTATTGTAGATTTTCTCATAGAAGTCTTTCACCTGCACCGTCGGCGTCGAGTCGTGAAGGAACTTTGGAATATCCTCCAGCAACTCTTCATTCGCTTGTTCTCTGGCAGAGGCATTAAATAGGTAAAGTGTCTTCCCCTCGTTAGGGTCGTGCGCAAGCATGTTGAGTCCTGCTCTACCATAGTGTGCTTGTGTTTCGATATCCTGGTGGAGGATGTCATTATACACCTGTCGAGCGCGATGAGAATTGGCCAAATGAATGAGCCAATATCGCCAGCCTCCAGGGTTATTAATAGAGAACGGGCTGACGAATCGTGCGCATTTTTGAAAGCTACTGAACACGATTCGCTCTGCTGTTCCTAGCCATTCCCGCCTGGAAGTATGCTGAACCAATGCCTCGAAATCTGCGCTAGTCAGCTGAAGGTAAGACAGTTGTGTTCTGAGAGCTTCTGGATCATTTTTCTTTAGAAACGCCACCAGGGCCTCGATCATGAATGTGTAGAAAACTTCCACAGACTCATTGAGTGCCATCATGTCGATCAGCGTTTCGGTAGCTACATGGCTATGGCCACATTGATCGAGGTTGAAGATTATGCTCTTGTACCGTTCGGTGCGAATCAGACCTTTAACAGTTGGATAGATATTTTCGAAAAGCTCACAGAAGTAATGGATATTGATTTTTAGATTTGGGTTTGGGTGAGCATGCTCAAGCAATACGGGCGCAAGGTTGGTTTTGAGGATTTTGATGGCTTCTGCTTCAGCGTCATTAAGGATAAGGCTGCACTCGATCTCAACAAGAGGCATCTTATCCAACGCACGCTTCAAGTTTATGGCGGTTATAGCTCGACTCAGCTCCTCAACGAAAATGATCGGAGATCCAGCTGCGCCACAGTTATACCGTCCAGCGCCACTAAAGCCATCAACGACAGCGAGCCGAAATTTCCTTACCTGAGGAGATCTGCACCGTGTCATCACATAGTTAAAGAAGTATTCGCGAAGAATCTGATGCTTTTTCCTTGAGTGCTCGGAAAGGGTAGCGCCTTCTTCCCAAGTATAGATCTTTCCTACCATGGATATTCCTTATCAGGCTACGGTGTCTCTACTAGGCCATGCCCACCAGCTTTACAGGCATTTCATCCCAGGTTTTGCCACGGTATTCGCGACCGTTAGCTTTTTTCGAACGGCGGACATTGTCTTCACCCCACGTCCCCCACTGCTTAAAGAAAAACGCTGTGCCGCTTTCTAGGCACTGGGTGTAGATCTCATCAATCCAGCCTTCCTTCACAGGCCGCGCTTTATTCCCGCTCTCACCGCCGACAATCGCCCAGTCAATCTGCGAGAGATCGATGCTGCCTACGGGGCCAATCAATGGCTCAAAGGAGATGAATCTGATCTGGGCAGGTGTGTCTTTCAGAAACTGAACGCGCCCAGCAGCATCACGATCTTCCACGGAGGTGCCCAGCCACACATTCGGCAGTACCTCAATGATGACTTCATTGAGAATCTGCTTCATCCGCTCTGGGCGCTTGGTCAGAATTTGATAGTTGTGATGCGGGGTTTCTCGCATCACCTTCCACACGGCAACGATGAACTCGTCACTGACCTTCTCATGGAAGAGATCGCTCATTGAGTTCACAAAAACCTTGCGAGGTTTTTTCCAGCGATACGGGATCGCCAAGGAGTCATGGTCTTCGAAGATAGAGCCGTTCCAGACGATGCGCTTGTTCTTTTTGCGGGTCAAGCCCATGTACTTCGGGGTGCCCATGGCTTCAAGCCGACGTGCCATTTCCATGGCATAGCAGTTTTTGCACCCGGCACTAATGATGGAGCAGCCTGCTACCGGATTCCAGGTAGAGTCTGTCCACTCAATCTGTGTCTCTGCCATATCCTTTCCTAGCCCCCTCGTTTGCGTTCCTAATTGGCGCATTTCTGACCGAGAGAGCCGAATTCGATGGCCATCATAATGAATTACTTGCCGTTAGGGCAGATATGAGGCGGTGATTGGGACTCTTTCAGTCGAGAGCTGTACGCATGTACAGTTTACTGTCATTTGCTCGATTTGGCCCTCAGAGGCAGACGCTTCCTGCCCAATGGCGCATATGAAAGAGAGGAAAGAGCTAAAAAGCTAGCGGTGGTCTGCCGAAGCGGCCTAACAATCGGTCGGGCGTCCTATACCCCCGGCCCCAGAAATGCGTGGTTACGGTATCGGTTCTAACGGCGCCCCCAGGATATTGATAAGGGCGCGTGATGCGTGCAGGATAGGTGTGGCGCATTGCTACCATGGAGGGAGTTACAGAATGCCGTACTCGCATCAGTTCGTATGCTTGGCCAGTTCCAAGAAGCCTTATGGCCGTTGTATAGCCGGCAAGCTATGGGGGGGAGAGAACCAAGGAGTGTGGATTCGCCCCGTAAGCAACCGAGAGCATGACTCGATTTCGGACGTGGAACGCACGTACGCCAACGGCCAAACTGTACAGGTAAGGGATCTGGCCGCAGTGACCTTTTCGGGTTTGCAGAATCATCCCTACCAGAATGAAAACCATATTATCGTCCACCCACCGTTGTGGATTTCGCAAGGTCAATTGAGTCTGGTTCAGATCGCCGGCCTTGAAGATCATCCCCTGAGGCTTTGGGAGTCGGGCCATCACAGTCGTTGTGGCGTAAATGATCGGGTTCCCCCAGAGTCCCTGAACCTACGGCGGGAGTCGCTATACCTGATCCGGCCAGAAAGGGTTTCTGTTAGGGTTTCAGCGGAAAGCGCTCAGTGGGGTAACCACAGGCTCAAGGCCCGTACTTTCTTCTTATACAATCAGATTCAGTACGCTTTTAGTATCACTGACGAACCTGCTGAGCAGTATTTCTTAGGTCTTGGGACTGGTATTCACCATCCAGAAGGAATCAACTATTTTACAGTTAGCTTAGGTGATATCGATCCCCACACGGGTTACGCCTACAAGCTTGTCGCAGCCATTCTCTGACGGATGCCCATGAAAATACTGACTATCGGCTTCACCGAAAAGAAGGCTGAGCGCTTCTTCTCTCTGATCAAGCTTTCAGGCGCCAAGCGGGTCGTGGACGTCCGGCTAAACAACATCTCCCAGCTTTCCGGCTTCGCCAAACGTGATGACCTGAAGTATTTCCTGACCGAGATCTGTGACGTCGACTACGTCCACCTGCCCGATCTGGCTCCTACCAAGGAGATTCTCTCGCCGTACCAGAAGAAGGACATCACCTGGCAGCAGTACGAGGAGAAGTTCATGAACCTGATGGCGACGCGCAACATCGAAAAGCATGTGCGCCGAGACCTGATGGAGGGAGGGTGCCTGCTCTGCAGTGAGCACCAACCTCATCAGTGCCATCGTCGGCTCGTGACCGAGTACCTGAAAGAGCATTGGAGCGACGAGTCCATCGACGTCAAGCATCTCGTATGAGTGATACCAAGACTATCCTGATCGCCTATCCGAAGGAGTTCCTCTGCTACTCGAAGCTGCAGAGGAAGGTACAGTTCTACACCAGCCAGTCCCCTGATGTGCGGCTGGTTGCGGTATCTGACCCCAACGAGTATGTGAGCACCTACGCGAAAGAGCAGGGCATTTCTTTCGAACTGGTGGAAGATCAGGCTGGCGCCGTCGAATTAGCGACGCACGCGATTCTCTTGGAGGATCGCGAGTGCTTTGCCGATTTGAGAAAAGCTTTGGGCCAGGCCTCGATTCCAACCCGTATCGTCCCGCTGCAGCTCACCCAGGTGGTGAACAAGGATCGAGGAGACCTCTACGACGTCTACATCGGTCGAGGCACTATCTGGGGGAATCCCTACCAGATGGGCCAGGACGGTGATCGTGATGAGGTCATCCGCAAGTTCGCCTACGACTTCGGTCGTGGCTTCCTCAAGGCATCTGAAAACCTCGAGCACAATTTAGGCATCATCAGGGGCAAGGTCATCGCATGCCACTGTAAGCCTGCTGCGTGCCATGGGGATGTCTTGGCGGCGCACCTTAATGCTCAAGATGATGGCCAGTAGATGATACTAAATACACAATATTGATTGGTAGAATATCTAATCTACTAGGGTATCAGGTATTCAGCTCCGTCATTGAGAGCTATTGCTCTGAGATGTATCGCCGAAAGACTAATCGGCGATGCAGCTTTAATAGAGCTTTACTGGTTGCTGGTTTCGCCCCAGTATTGCGCATTGTATAAGCCCTTCATGTTTCGGGTTTCGACGTGTCTCTGGTGGATAGTGTGGTCTGGCAATTCAAAGAGTTTCGGTGATTCAACAATCTCACATTCATTTTTTAGTTTTTCGATTAGTTTTTGAATTCTGTCAGGCAGCTCCGATAGTGAGTTGCACTCGGGCAAAATATTCTTGAGAATGTTGCAGTTGATAGGCGTGATGTTGTTCTGTTTTAGTGCCTGCCAGCCATGTTTTGTGCCGAAACCAGCGTTTGTGAGAACCCCGCGCAGATGTTTGAGGCTTTCGAAGTGGAGAATGCCGGGGAAAGCCTTTTTAAAAGTCTTTATTTTGGCTTCGTCGGTTAGGTTGTCGAAACGTAAAGTCTGATCTACAGCTTCTTCAATTCGCCCATCTAGCCTTCTAGCCATCCTGGCGGACTCAGCGTATAGAGTGGCTTTGGCTTGGATTGTAAGGATGGTATGAGATTCTTTGCAATAGACCAATAAGTCAATCTCGCCGCCTTCGAAATCTTTTTCCAGACTTATGCCCAGACCATTGCTTTCAAAGTGTTTCGCAGCCCTTTTTAAAAGCTCGGGCTCGAAAAGCTTGGAAATCATGTTGTCAAATTTATATTTCTTCTTCTTGGGTGGGTCATTTTGAATTGCAATCAGGAGGTTTCTTGCTCCGAGTAAAGTGGCGATGGCTGCGGGTAAGAAATACACTTCATCTTCGATGCGCCAAAAAGGCGGCAGGAATTTATTTGATATTTTAGTGTGTTCGCCTTCGACGCAGAAGAAGAATTCTGAGAATTTATCGAAATCCGAGTTTGATACGCCGGACAGCTTTTGGATGAGGTATTTGATTTCCGAGTATTTCATTTTTGCCATGGCCAGACCTTGCCAAAGCTTTTTCCCGAGCGGCTTGTCGTGCAAGGCGTTGGCCGTTAAGTATTCATCGACAACAATTGATACGTCAATGTAGGTCTGGCCTATGCACATAAAGGCTGTACGGATTTTTTTGAACTCTGATGGGGAAGAAAACCCAATGTGCGTGTAAAAAGAGTCAGGTATTATGTCGGCTTCAACGAAGGCGTCCTGGGAATTGGCATACATTTTTGAGATGTAGTCAAAATATGCAGTGGGATTAATCGGCCTCTTTGAATCGAGCCTGTAAAAAATTTTCTCGAATAAAGTCTTTGGGCTTCGCTCAAGTTGGGTTATCGCCGGAAGTGAAAGACTGGTCAGGATGACGTCAGTCAGCTCATGGTCTTCTGTATCTTTGTCGAAGTAATCGATATAAGATTCATGCTCGCTTTTTCTCGTGAAGCTGTATATGTCATTATGAATAAATGGAAATACAATATTTAGATTTGCACATGCAAATAGATTTTTGAAGTCTTCATTTTTTATTTTGTAACCTGATTCGGTGCAGGCTTCTAATGTTTGGTTGGTGAAGTCTTTGACTTTTTCAAAAATGAAGGTGTATGGGATGAGTGTGCTATAAGGTATTTCCATGTTGTTTAACAGGCTGCGGGTTGCAATCTGGCAAAAATGGTTGTAGATGTATGGGAAAGGCAGCTTTAAGATTGGATTTCCATCAAATAGGCTGTCTACTTGCGACTCTAGTTCTTTCATTCTGTCCCTTGAATTTCGAAGTATGATAGTTGTGAGTGGATTTGAAGGTGGCTCTGATTTCGCTTGTGGTGATTTTAGAGCTGCTATTCATTATAAGCTAAATGCTTAAGAGTTTATTTATTTTAGCTGATGCTAGGATGGTTGTGGTAGTTTGACTTTCGCACCAGCTGACTGTTTGTCCTTGGTTGATGTAAGATTGCGCTTTTTTATCGCAAGTCGGTATATGCTTTCCGCAAGGTGCTGAGAGCAGGTGCGCGCCGAAGCGGTATTTTGAAGTTTATTCTACAATGCCCTCAGAAATGGGTATGGGGCATTACCTATACTTCGACCAACCAGGTCGACCATCAAGCTCTTCCAGAAGATCATCATCATTTCTCGCACGATAGCTGTTCGACACAGGGCGAGGATCCATTTCTTCGAAGCTCAGGATTGACTGGGTCTGCCTGGTAGGGGCGTGGTACGTGGCTTGTTCGTAGCAGGCGAATCGCCGAGCATCGTTACTGGTGCTCCAGTCTGATCCCTCAATGTCTACCTCATGAAGGCCGCTGATGCCTGCCTTGTACGC
This sequence comes from Pseudomonas sp. PS01297, assembly GCF_029959305.1. Classification (NCBI taxonomy): domain Bacteria; kingdom Pseudomonadati; phylum Pseudomonadota; class Gammaproteobacteria; order Pseudomonadales; family Pseudomonadaceae; genus Pseudomonas; species Pseudomonas sp. PS01297. The sequence goes on along the minus strand of NZ_JASCPQ010000004.1, from coordinate 13,612 downwards.
CTTGGCTGCTGCAGAGTTCTGGGGGAGGGGGATCCCCTTAGTGATCCACACCCTGGCATCTCGCAGGGCCATCGAGCCAATCGAATATTTGACCACGCCATCCTCAGCTACAACGAAAGCCAGATGGCCTTCAGAGGTCTGTGCGAACTTGGATGCAATGCAGGAGCGGGAGGCCTGGAAGTGATCAGCCAGATCGGCAAGGCTCTCCAAGGAAAAGTCTCGCTCCTCGGTTAATGGCTGGATCATTGCCGAGGGAACCAAGCACTCGGAAGCGAAGAGGTCACACAAAACCTCTTCCGGATGCCGCCCTGTGAAGCGCTCTAGCTCATCACCAGGCACTTTCTCGCCGTGTTTGGACGGGAGCTCAAGGGCATGGTGTGCGATCTCATGAAGGATCGTGAAGCGCTGTCGAACCGGGCTGTCCTTTTCGTTGACGCAGATGTGCTTCTGTCCACGCCTTTCGAAAGTGTTACCTGCTTCACCCACCTCAAGCTCCACACGTGAGACCTTGAAGCCCAAGTGGAGCGCAAGTGCCTCGACATCAACGGGTGCTGTGTTGATGCCGGCGTCTTTCAGCAATTTTCTAGCTCGTGAGATGACAACGTTTTCGTCCATGAAAGCCCTCGCCGTTACATTTGCTGGATGAGTTGGATCCGCTTGAGCCACGCATCCTCGGTGTTGGGACGCTCACCTCGGAAGCTCATTGTTGCCACGTCTTCAAAATCCAGCCATGGGATGTCCACCCTCGAGACCATCAGACGGTATAGGGAGTCCTCAACCGTGACCGACTTGGCCAGCAGCTTGAATACCTCCACTTCGCGCTCATCCAGCTCGAGCGCTTGACTCAGGCGGTCTACGACTTCCTCAGAGGGTGCCGCTCGATCTCCCTTCTCCAGTCTCCAAATGTATGCGTGATCCAAGTCGCCTGCGCGTCTCTCCAGGTCACGAAAGCTCAGCTCTTTCCGTTCACGCATGGTAGCGATGAACCCGGCCAAATCCATTTTTTTCTCCAACCTCTTGCATTGCCCAAACGGGCGGGAGTAGTCTGTTGCCTAGCCAGACAACAGCTCGCGATTCATGATCCATAATAAGCGGCTTTTTTTTGAAGTCCACTGTTGTCTGGCTGGACAACGACCCTTGGGTCGTTTTTTAAGGACGGTGGTGTTGTCTGTCTAGACAACAGATCATTTGGTTCAAATACGAGGATTCACCCCATGAGTCAATTGAACGATTTTGAGGTTGAGGACGTGGCAGCCGCCGTCTTGGCGGGCCGCGAGGTGCGTGATCACGGCCCGTACAAAATTCAGCTCGGCAACGATGCGCTGGAGTACCGGCCTCTGGTGATCGCTGATCCTGTTCCAACCGGGCAGCAGGTGCTGGAGGCTGCTGAGTTCCGCCCAGTTGACGAGTACCTGTTGTTCCAAGTGCTCACCAATGGGCACCTGGAGCTGCTCAGCCCCAGTGAGACGACCGACCTGCGCCAGGCCGGCATCGAGAAGTTCCTGGCGTTCAAAAGCGACCGCACCTTCCGCTTCTTCATCGAAGGGCGGGCTCAGGACTGGGGGGCTCAGCGGATTTCCGGGCGCACCCTCAAGCAACTCGCCGGCGTCGATGCGGATAAATACGACATCTTCCTGGTGGTGCCCGGCGATGACGATGAGCTGATCGAAGACCGCGACTTGTTCGACTTGGCTCGTCCGGGTGTGGAGCACTTCGCTGCAGTTGAAATCAACATCAAAGTGTTCGTCAACACCCATCCGGTGTTCGTCCACACCCGCACTATGTCGTACTGGGAGGTGGTGCATTTGGCCTACCCGGACGCGCAGCCTGGGCCCAACGCTCACTTCACCGTGACCTACGCCAAGGGCCATGAAGGTAACTCGCTGACTAACCTGGTTGATGGTCAACACGTCCGTATCAAGAAGGGGATGCACTTCAATGTCACACCAACTGATAAGTCGTAGTCCTCATCTCCTGAGCCTGCGCAACGAAGGGTATGACCTGGATACCAAGGAGGGTTATCTCCTGGTTCGGGACGTGCCCTACGTGAACGCTGAACGTCAGGTGTGCAAAGGCGTGTTGGTTATGGCACTTAATCTGGTGGCCGATATTGCAGGCAAACCAAGCGACCATACGGCACATTTCATTGGTGACCGCCCTTGCGATTCGCAAGGGCGTCCCCTCGAAGAGATCATCAACAACAGCAACGCGAACACGCTGCTGCCGGATCTGGTCGTTAACCACTACTTCTCGGCCAAGCTGCGGGGTAGTGAGTATGCCGATTACTACCAGAAGGTATCGATCTATGTATCGATGCTGGCCGGCCAAGCGCAGGCCATTGATCCTAGCGTGACTGCGAAGACCTTCGCTCCCGTTCGTTCGGACATGGAGGACACCAAGTTCGCTTACACGGATACGGCGTCACCGCGTGCAGGAATTGCAATGGCCACCCAGAGGTTCAAAGGGCTGAAAATCGCGATTGTTGGGCTGGGCGGCACCGGTGCCTACATCCTAGATCAAGTCTCGAAAACTCCAGTGGCGGAGGTTCACCTCTACGATGGCGATCTGCTCCAGCAGCACAACGCGTTCCGCTACCCTGGTGCTGTGCCGTTCACCACATTGGAACGGGGCCTAAAGAAGGTGGAGTATCTCCATGAGGCGTACAGCCAAATGCACCTTGGCATCACTCAGCACCCGACAATGATCACTGCAGCGAACGTGGGAGAGCTGCGGCAGTTTGATTACGTGTTCCTTTGTGTGGACAACACCGCTGCGCGAGCAATGGTCGTCCGGGAGCTCAAAGGAACTAGGACATCACTGCTCGATGTGGGAATGGGAGTGCATCTGGTCGATGGTACCCAGCAAGTCTGGGGCACCTGCCGGGTGACCGCCCTGACGCCAGATCATCACGATCATGCGTCTCGTACCATGCCGTTGACCGAGAATGAGGCAGAGGATGCTTACCGTTCGAACCTTCAGATCGCAGACCTGAACGCGCTGAATGCGGTGCTCGCAGTGGGCATGTGGAAGCGGCTTTGCGGTTTCTATGTGGATAACTGCCAAGCTGGACAGGTCACTTACTCGACCAACCTCAACGAAATGGGCAACAGCGAAAAGGAGGAGGATGATTTATGAAGGTGAAGCATTTAACGCCGCAGTTTGTCGAGAGCTTCCCTGCCAGGCTGGAGCAAGGAGAGCTCTACCTTGCCATGGAGTTCGCAACTGCAGCTCACCTCTGTGCCTGTGGCTGCGGAACCAAGGTGATCACACCCTTCTCCCCAACCGATTGGCAGATGTCATTCGATGGGGAGAATGTTTCTCTGAAACCTTCCGTTGGCAACTGGGCGTTCCCATGTCGCTCGCACTACTGGGTACGCTCGGGTCGTATCGAGTGGGCAGGAGACATGTCCCAGGAAGAGATCAACGCGGGGCGGAAGTTAGATGTTGAAGCGAAGGCGCGTGCTCAGACTGGCAAGCCAAGCAGCAATCTTCAGCAACCGTTGCCAACCGCACAACCACCACTCCGAGCGCCTTCATTGCTTGGAAAGCTAAGGCAATGGTTGGGGCTGTGATGGCGACGTCGTCCACCCTACGTTCCGCTGAATGTGGAGGAAAAGAGCGGGCCCATGGTAGGAAGGGCCCCCGTTTCCGACATTGAGGCAGCCTAATCTCAGTTGAATGTCCCAACCCTCTGTACCTTTAGCCGGCATTATTAGTAGGTCAGCGAGAAAAACTCGACTCGCTTCTACGCCCATTCGTAATGTAATGACACTCGCAAAAAATCCGATAGTTTGAGAAAAATTTCTCAAGATCATTATGAATCGACCGAGCCCACGCCAACCGATCTGCGCTGGGCGATAAAAATTCCAGCGTGTCGTCGACGCTCTCACGCAAGTGGAATACATTATTACGAAATTTTCGGAGGTAGTTGTAATGCTTGTTGATAGATTTACTTAGTTTGCTGGACTCGGGAACTAATTCTTGATACTCAAGGGGGCGCTCGTTATTCAGCAATAGATACACATTTAGCTTTTTGTATCCCTCGCATGTTACGGCTAGAAAGCCCAGCCAAGAATCCATATAAATCCTTGATCTTATCTCTTCCTCAAAAGTTTTTTTTTGATTATTTTCCCATTTTTTGTTGATGGCGTCATATTGCTTCAGCATCAGATCTGCTGCGTAGAAGTAATGTACGTTTAGAGTCAGAACCTTGTCGGAATCTCTGTGTGGCAGAAGGTCGCCTTGATCTCTACTATCGATGGAGGTAGTGTTTTTTAGCGGTTGATTGGCCAGGCGGTAGAGGTTCATTTCTAACGGAAGAAGTAGGCCCTGACTCACTGCCAGGTTAAACACCCCAATGAGTTCTTTGTTATCCGCGAAACCATAGGTCTCGTCTCGGTGCTTGGCGAAGTTTCCGAGTCGCCATGCGTCTAGACCCGATATCTCACCCAGTCGACCAAAGTCAAAATCTACGCGCCCGTCGGGTAGATCCACCCAGCATCCAACCCCATGCTTATAAAAGGCGGTGCCTTCATTCAGAGTGGTGAATTTTGAATGGTCGGTTTCAACCCATTCCCCGGATGTGTAGGGAAGAGCGATTCCCGATTTTTGCATCAACGTACACGCTGTCCGAACAGCCTGCAGGTAGTCATCTATTAAATTGGATAGGCGATAGTCCATGTGGCCTCTAATCGGATAGCGGTTTTTCAAGAAGGGGGCGCGCGAGGCGGAGCACTCGTCCAACGTGCTGCTCCGCCCGAAGAAGCAGGCGCGGCGACATGTTAATTAAATGTGACGGCGATGTCTTGATTGGGCCATTACTGAATGGCGATATTAATCGTGCTCCGCTGAGGGAGGAGTACGGCTCTAGCTCCGGGAAGTCTCTGCACCGTCATTCCATCCTCATCTTTTTTCAAGCCATCCCAATGGTCAGTAATCTTCTAGACCCCAACGCTGATATTGTGAGGTTTGACCATGAATTTTCCAGACACCCCCTCGTTGGCTATTTTGAAATCAGACGCCAAGATTCTTCTGCGTGCTGCCCGTGATCAATAGATGGGCGCCATTGTCCGGCTTGTGCACTATGGATATTAGCGCAGCGAGGAGATGACCTTAGATAACTGTCTGTGTGTCGTTCCCAAGGAGTACGCTAGGACGTTCGCGACTGTAACGCTCAAATAGACGCTCATTTCTCGATATGTGCAGTACGCATAACTGAATGGTGATTGGCGCGAGCCATATAAATACTCGCAGTAACCAGGTACTCACAAGGGAGGAGGGGATGAAGCTATTTTTGGATTGCGAGTTCACCCAGCTCAACTGGGACACGAAGTTGATTTCGCTGGCACTCGTGTCCGAGGCCGGCCACGAATACTACGTTGAACTCACAGACACCTACCTCGTGGGAGACTGCAGCGACTTCGTGATCCAGAACGTCCTACCTCAGCTCAACCTACCTGAACATGGGCAACCCCTGGTCGAAGCTCAAACCTCACTGCTCGCTTTCCTGAGCAACCTTGAAGGCCCGCTCGAGATTTGCTCGGACGCTCCGGACTGGGACTGGGATCTCTTCTGCCAATTGGCCTATGTAAATCATCGTTGGCCAGCTAACGTTGCTAATCGCGCGATCAACCTGATCCTGTTATTCAGACATCTCGAAGCGGATGATATCGGCAACGTGACGCTCACGGAACTTCCCCATCACGCGCTGCTGGATGCTCGCCTCTTAGCCGACCTTTATCGTCGACTAATGCCGGTTTAAATCGAGGCACTGAACATGGCTGATGATGATCTTCGTACGCGTGAGGCTGTCAGGCGCAAAGCACTCTGGACACTGTCGCACCTGATGCCAGGCGATCCGAAGGCTGCCGCGATTCTGGATGTTCTAGACGAAATTGACGACCAGGAACGGGTCGACTTAAAGCTGAGTCATCCAAGCCTCGATACCGATGCCGTCCGCAAAGCAGTCCAGATTGAGCGCCACCGTTCCAGTATCAACATTGTGGACGAGGCCAGTATTCCACAGCCGTGGCGTGAGCGTTTTCTACAAGCGAGCATCGGCTCGACGCGCCTGATCGATGGCCCCTACGCCCATGATTAGGAAAAATTCCTGACGCAATGGCAGGCTGAAGTACAGCACTTGGATACTCACATGTCCGCTAGACGAGCGCTTCAGCGATAAGCATCCGAGGCAGCTTCGACTATCTACAGTGGACGGCGCTGACTATACTGCCATCACTAGATAGCTGAGGTGTTACATGTCCCGTCTTGCCGAATTCCGGAATCTTGAACAGAAGCTTGCCGCGCAGTTAGCAGAGCTTGAAACCCTTAGAAACGATGGCGGCTTGAAGCGTGAGATCGAATTCGAGCAGAAGCTCTTGGATCTGCTCGGCGAGTATGGCTACAGCTTGAAAGATATCGTCGCCGTCCTCGATCCTCAGCCCCATAGACGCCGCGTTCCAGCTGCTGCTGAGACTAAGAGCACCCGGAAAGTTCGGGCCGGCAAGGTATATAAGAGTCCCCTCTCGGGCGAGGTCGTCGATATGGAAGACGGCAATTACAACGTCTTGAAGGGAAGTAAAGCCGAATACGATTCCGAAAACTTCGAAAGTGAAACCATTCGTTTATTGCGATTACCATCATCCACCGGAGATGAAGTGGATTTTCAGAAAATTGATGAGCTGTTCAGCAATGCTGATATACATGATGTTTTCGTTAGTAATTATCGACACCTCGCGGAAGTGATTAGCAACGTATATGAGCATGCTGGTTCTGACACTGACGCCATTGTGAATTGGGATTTGACCGTGTCGATTAGTGGCGATGTCATTGATATATGCATTTCTGATGACGGACAAGGAGTGCTAGGTTCGATCAGTAAACTCGATCAGAAGAAATTCACCGACACTTCAGCAATGAAGTTAGCCTTGAGTTTGGAATCTCGAATCCCGCACCGTGGCAAAGGGCTAAAAACTATAATTCGGGCGGTCAGCGATGGCTATCTAAAATCGATGTCTATTAGGAGTGGCAATTGCCTATTTCTTGCGACAGAGGCAGGCCAGCAATATGGCGCAACCGCTCATCGGCAAGGTACTGAAGTGCGACTGACCATTTCCTTAAATGGTGGTCGAGCATGACATTGTTTATTCTTAAACTGGCCGAGTACACAAAATACCCTTTTAACCGCTATAAATCGCATGGCCGGCACAGCGCGGAAGAGTTTCGAAATGATTGGTTGGCCCCAGCGCTTAAGAAAAATTATGAGGTCGTACTTGATTTGAATGATGTTACTGGTTTTCCAGCATCGTGGACTGAGGAGGTATTCGGCGGGCTGATAAGGAGTCACGGCTACACAGTGAACGAACTTCGTAATCAATTGAAAATCGATGTGAAGGACTTCTTGATAGAGGAAGAGATCTGGTACCATATCGAGAGGGCAGTGAAATGACTTTTGATCTGTTTAAAGCAGTGATTGTCGCGGTAATTGGGGGAATGTTCGGCGCATGGTTGACTGCCATTCGTTCGAAATGGACAGCCTTTTCAGCCGACTATTCTAAGCGACTTGAGCACGCTTTTATTTTAATTGATCATTTTGCAGAGTGCTCATGCATTTGGTGGGAGGGTATTGATCCATCAGATAAGTTGAAAGCCAGCCCTGTTTACCTAGTAGGCTTAAAAATCAGACTTTCCACCCTAATTATTTCTATGGAGCGGGATTATCCGGGGTTCAATAAAAAAGCCGTCAGTGATGCATATGCTGCACTCGGCAAGGCTAGTACGGGCGGAAACTTCCCTTTCAAAATACCCGATGAAACATCTCGAGTAACAGAAATACTTAAATGTGCAGAGATTCTAAAAGCAGAGCTTTTCGCAGTTCGTAGGCGAGACTACACTATGCGGCTGACAATGAAAAAGTAGGCGCATAATAGTCGTTCCGTAAATTGGCCAGTTGCGAGCGTTGGAGTTTCTGCGATCTGCATATGCCGTAGGGAAATGTTTTAACTGGGAACCCAGAGTAGGGTGGGTCTGTTGGCAGGGCGCGCAGGCGTGAGGATAGAAGCCCTGTGGGCCGAGACGAAGCTCGGTTCACGACAGCCGCTCCCGAAGGGCACGCAACAACCCTAATCTACGTGCAGAGTCCGATGGGTATGGCTGACGATGACGATACAGTGTATAGCGATGTTCAAATGCCCCTTGCGCAAGGCCAGGAGTTGCTGCAGTTGGTGAGCACCCTGAGAGAGTCAATTCCCCATTCGGCCCTCAATAGAGTCTTCGAGCGCATGCATGATGAGCTCGGCACCTCAATCGATATCATTGAGAACTCACCGAACTGAGGGCCATGGCGTCAGTAAATAGGCCTCCATTGAAAACCATTTTTACATTTTTGAACCCCTGCGAATGGGCTGTGGCTGCAAGCAAGTTGCCTGCTTGCTACCGTTATGTTTGAACTAAGTCTTTGTATAACTCTCGGGCCTCAATGATCTGATCCCTGAGCTCCTGGGGGTCAATGCGCATGCCCCCGCGAGGTGTTACCTGAAGCGTCTTCAACCGGTTCGCAGCTTTGATGAACTCTCGTTCTTCCGCCTTAATCCACTCGGGGCGCTTGTCTTTCCAAAATAGCCAACCCATCTGCCCGGCCTCGTCTTTGATCGGATGCTCAGCAGTATGTGGGAGCGGTAGCCAATGTCCAAGCAAGAAGGTGAGTCGGATCGCTCTGAAAGCGGAGCGCGCAGACCTGGAAGGTCGGAGGGCATGAGGATGGAAGCCCGCAGGGCCAAGACCTGTCGTAGACATGGCTTGGTTAACGACAGCCGTCCCTGTAAGGGCATGCCACCACTACCGCAGCGTTGATGATTACCGAAAGGTGCGCTGATCAAATGATCGGGACACAACTCCCTGTGCGCAAAGATCATACGTTTTGCGCAACGCTACTTCATCGCCAGAAGATGCCCGCGTATGTGTAAAGATCGTCGACAGAAACCGCCTCCTTTCGCCGTTGCCAAGCTCAGACCAGATCCTCGCTTGCCCTTGTGCATCAGGAACACCCAGCCGGTCGAGGAAATACTTTTCAAGGCTGTGAAGCCGTTGCTGACCATCTACCAGAATCTCGCTGTTTTCGGCCAATGCCCTGCTACCGATCACTGGCTCGTACCAGTCATTCGTGAGGTAGCTCCCCAGATCCGCGCCTGACCACACAGCAGAGATAAAGCGAGCCTTCTGCCCTAGGTTCCACTCCAGCCCGCGCGCCCACGATGGAACGGGCATGCCCATAACGAATCGCGCAGCCCACGGAAACTGCTCACGAACGGAGGAGGGATCTACCAGATACTTTTCCCAATGGCCGACTAAGACCTCGAGGTGACAATGACTGACGGTCGTAGGTAAAAGACGCTGCGGCATATGGATGTGTAGGTCTGATGTTCCGCCGTCGGCGTAGCGTTTAAAAAAGGAAGTCATGGTTTTCCTGGGTAGCTCAGGTTGGTCGAAGTATTCGGGTAGGTTCGGGCGAATCGCCATGCATCCACCGTTGCAATGATCAGCAGATCTCGCGCGATGGAAATCTCGATCTGGTCGCAATCGGCCAAGGCTTGTACATAGCCCTCGGCATAGGCCGCCGCTTTGTCGAATTCGGATGTGCAGGCTGACGATTCGATGTGGCTGATCAGCCGCTCCCATGTGCGCCGCTGGCGGTTGCCGAGAATCGTGCAGGGGAACGATAAGACGCCGCATAAGCGCTGTGCGAAGTCATGTGTAGAGAGGGTCAAAGCCGTCGCTCAAAAAAGGTACTTACACATCACAAACGGTTGGTTTCGGAAAACCTTGAGCCTGAAGTGATCTTTTTCTGAAGATATACAGGTTTGCCCAAGCACGGCAGTTGGGACTGATGCGTTGGAGGACTGTCACATCAGGCAAGCGGAGCACGCATGCACGAAGATGGAAGCCCGGAGGGGCAAGATAGCCATTGAAAATGGCTGGCTTGATTCACGACAGCTGGCCCGAAGGGCGTGCCAAATGCCGGTCTGCATGAATAAGCTCTCTGACTGAGTTTGGCATGCCGTCAGCATTACTCAAATACCCTGTTCCAGGCCCGTTTATTCAGCTCGTTGCAGGCATCTTGTGAGCCACCGAATACACGTCCAGCTACCCTTTAAGCGCCAATATCTTCTACTAAGCCAAAGCCATAGAGTCCAAGATAGAAGGCGCAATAAAGGAAGGCTGACTCAGCCCTCCTGCGTACTAACTGACTAACGAGATCTTATAGCGCTGGAGCCTGTTCCTCTTCTAGCTCCAGCGGCTGGCCTGGTATGTACTCTATGTAACTGCGCATCAACCTGCACTCCCTTGGCTTAAATAGCTCATCAAAAATAGCATCCAGCAGCTCAAGAACCTCCTGAATCATTTTCTGGACTTCATAGTCCCTGGCTGTGAATCTGACGTAGATCGGGCTTCTTCTCTTTCCTGGAGTAGCAACGAACTCAAAGTAATAGATTCGAGCTCTTTCTTGTTCTTCGCTATCTCTTCTCGCAATGTCATCCTGAAGTTCACGAATGGTTTCGGGGTCATAGTGTATTCCTTCCTGCGTAGTTAGTTTGTGCCATGTGAGTCTGGAGCGCTTGAGGTGTCTGCCACTTATATATTTGCCGTCAAGCTCAAACGATATTCCTTTTGGTTGGCCGTCCTCGTTGAGGGTCAGGTCGATATAGACCTTTTGCTTCCTTAGTAGCCGGGTGAACGTGAACATATCGCCATCGACGGCGTTGGTGGCTTCGATAGCGCCTGCGATCTTCGCGATCATCTTGTGCTTCAACGGCAGGTCGCCGTCGCGGATCGAGGCTTGGAGCTCTGCGTGAGTGATCGAGGCGCCCCATGTGTCCTTGGGCTTTGGTGCCTTGGTGAGGCCGAAGCGATCTTCTATGCCCGACACTGAGTCGAGGCTGATGGTTCGCTCGTTGCTGTCTTTGACCATGGAGAAGTCATCGTTGAGCCTGATCCTGTTAGCGACGATGTGGACGTGTTGGTGTTCTTTGTCTTGGTGCATTACAGCTACGTACTGGTTGGTCTCGTTGAAGCCCAGGTCTGTCATGTAGGTCTGGACGGCTGTGCGCCACTGTGCGGTCGTCAGGGACTCTCCGGGCCGAAGGGACAACATTGCGTGGAAGACTGGCTTGATGGCTTTATCAGAGTCGATTGAGAAGCGGCGAAGGGTCTCAATCTGGTCGAACTCCTTGATCATCTCCGCGAGGTCTGCTTCGTTACCCTGAAGGACGCCTGGCAGCGGATCTTTGCTCATAGTGTTGTGACTGATCGTCCGGATTCCGCTGATATCGTGATCGTGCTTGGTGCAGCCAAAAATGTACCGAATCCGGTTCTTAAACGAGCCTACTGACTTAGGAAAAATCTTGCCGATCATGCAACACCCCCAAAGTTGACTTGGGCGATATACTTCACTTTCTCAAGCAGTTCGGAGCCTGGACGGCCCGCGTTGATCATCGAGGCGAGGTTCATAAGCTCACGGGCGATCTGAACAATGTCCTGGGTGACTTTGGGCTTCACCTGCCCATTGGCAACGTAGTCACGGATAAACGTCCCAGCGGACTTATAGCCTGCTTCAGCCATCTTTGCATTCAGGGCATCTAGCTCAGACTTGTTAAGCCTGAAAGTGATCCTAGTCTCTTTATTCTGCTTCTCAGTGTTTTTCATCTTGACTCTCTTTTATTGTTTTATTTGTCGAGGCAATCACGCAACACCCGGAGGGATGTGAGTATCTAGTCCTGCTTGTCTGACACAGACACAACTGGCTAAAATGAAACTCTTAGCTATTGTGCAATTGGAGCTTTTGATGGCTCAACAGATATTTAAAGATTTTTTAATGTATAGCTAAACTTTCGCAAGGTGTGAATGCGAAATTGCAATAGGTGAGTGCGGTTTCGCTCTAATGGAGTGCGAATTCGCTTTGGGTGAGTGTGTTTTTGCATAGTGGTATAGTGGAATCGCAAAAGGGGGTTGCGACTCCGCTGTTGAGGATTATGATTTCAGCTGGCTTTTTTACGCTTATTCTTGGTGAAAAATCTTTTTTATTTTGTGTCGCGTTAATGTAGTCAGGGACATAGGGAAGGCGATGCCTTTTTTTCCCTGCGCCGCAACGTTTTTTATCGCGTCGCGTACAAAATTGAGTAACTCTTTCGAGGGCGGGGTGAATGTGGAGAGTGATTTTTCGAAGGCTTTCTGCGCTTGGCTTTCAAGTTGTTTTTGCATGCCGAGCACAACTATTTCGTTCTCAGGAACCAAGCGTTTTCTTGTGTAGGGGACTAGAACTCCATCATCATCACGCTTGCTTTCCATCCTGTAAACATAGAGTTCATGCCGTCTATTTGCCGGGCACCAAACGCCAGCTAGCAACTCTGTGTGCATCGCTTCGAAGTCTTTAAGTTCCAGCTTAAACTTAGAGGCCGAGGTTAATGCTTCGGTAATTGAGTATTCTATTGTGCTAGCAATAAGTTCTCCAGTGAGAAGACCTTCAAAGTTACGATCAAGGAACGTATCGTCATCCCATGTGGAGCCAGAGGTATTTTGTTCGAGAGGATTTTTCTGACAGTGCCGAATCGCGGTGTAGCCGATTGACCCTTCTTGGGATCTTCGGTAGCTGATTCTGAGCTTGCCGAGGTGCGAAGTAATGCTATTAATTATGTGTTGCGCAGTAAGAGTGCTCCCTGCAAAGCTTATGAATATTTTATTGTTTTCGTATACTTGGTTATAACTATGGAATGAGCCACCAGGAGAAAAACTTGGCTTCCATAGTTTCACATCGATTTCGTAAGTTTTTCTGAAACCATTGAGAAGCGTTTTACCGTTCGCGTCTGTGATCGCACTGTCCGCTACAACGTACAGGCCTTCAATCTCCATCGTGGGATCGCTGGGTTTCGCTTCGTCATCAAAGTATTTCGAGTAGTCAACGGACTTGGCGTACTCATAGCCTGCAACAATCAAAGTCATTTTGATTACTACCTATAGGATCATCGTTTCCAGTGTGAGTTTATCTGAAGTAATACGGCAACATAACCACCTCCGTGTCACGCCCTTCGATGGCAGGTGATCACACGGTGTAGTCGCTATGGCGAAATTTGCCTTGTCATCGGTGCCAAGGTTGGAAGAAAAGTGGGTAGTGCCAGTCGGTAATGCCATGACTGAGCGTGTACACCGTCACTGTGGATTCCAACCAGTCTGTCCAATAATTCAGCTATTTTGGTACGAGGCTGCTACATAAATACGTACACGAGGCGAACACGATGACGGTTTTGGTCAATGAATTAACGCTTTGGCGATCCAATCCATCATGGGTGCCACAGAAAATCTTCTGGAGGGTTCTGAGCGCTCTAGATGAGAGGCTTTAGAGTGTTTTTCGGTCATGATCTATCGTTCAAATATGTGCTTTTCAGCCGTTTCGCCTGCTTGGAGAAGCACAGTGCAGCAAAGCCTTTTAGCTTCTGCTGAGGCGTAATGGCCGGGAGTTTATCAGGAATCCTAGTGGCAATTGACTTATGTAAACATTGAGCCTGTAGGAGCGAGCTTGTCTCGCGATCTTTTGATTTTCAAAAGCAAAAGATCGCGAGAC